>DASXWF010000497.1:0-3679 GCA_036503835.1 Polyangiaceae bacterium
CTCCTCTACAACGGGCAGAATCCCGGCAACGGCTTCGCGACGGACATTTACTACCAGGTCGCCGCGGCCCAGGACATCGGCGTCACCGTTTCGGGCATGAACCCGGAATGGTCTTACGATGTCACCGCGTATCGCATCGACGACGTGCGCGGCAATGCCTTCGCGGCCTGGGAGACGACGGGCAAGAAGACGATGTCCGCGATGTCGGAAGGCGAGTGGCAGTCGTTGCGAACCGCCATGGACTCCCCCGCGGAGCCGGTGGGCCAGGCGCTCTGCGGCACGAGCCTCAGCAAGAAGTTCAGCCTGAGCTCGCCGGGCGCGCTCCTCCTCACGATCGAACCGTCGCGGCCGTAGCGCTCGCCGCGTGGTACGGTCCGCCCCGGCGGATGAACGTCCCATGAGGCATCGCTTCGATTGGCGGGAGCTCTCGCAGTCGGCGACGAAACCCGCCTCCCCCGAGGAACGCCGCGCTCGCTTTTCCGCGCTGCTCGCCCGCTACGACGCAGGCGCCGGCAAGCTTCCGGCCCTCGTGAAGGTGACGGGGACGAGCGGGAAGGGCTCGGTGGCCGCAATGCTCGAAGCCGCGCTGATCGCAGACGGCAAGCGGGTCGGACTCTTCACCTCCCCGCACCTGATCGACGTGACCGAGCGGATCCGGATCCTCGGCAGCGACATCGGAGCCGAAGAGCTCGACGCGGCGGCCGAGCGCGTGGCGGCACGGCTCGACGGCCATCGGCCCGAGCTTCGACCCTCGTTCTTCGAGGTGCTCTTGCTGCTGGCGCTGGATGCGTTCGTGGAGCACCGCGTCGAAGTCGCGATCGTGGAGGTCGCCATCGGCGGCCGCCACGACGTCGTGAGTCTGCTATCGGCGCCGCTCGCGCTCGTCACGAGCGTGGGACTGGACCACGGAGCCGAGCTCGGCGCGAGCATCGCGGCCGTCGCCGCCGACAAGGCGGGCATCGCGAATCCCGGCACCACGCTCGTGCTCGGGCCAAGACTCCCGGCCGAAGCTCTGCGCGTGATTCGAGACGACGCGAGCCGGCGGCGCATCCGCGTGGTCGAAGCGTCGCCGGCGGGGCTCGATGCCCGCTCGCTCGGCATCGCCGGCTTCGACGTCAAGCTGTCCGGCACGACGCCGCACCTCGCGCTGCCGCTCGCCGGGCGGTTTCAACTCGACAATCTCGCGACCGCGGCGACGGCGGTCGAAGTTCTGGTCGAGCTCGGGCTCGCCGGCTCGCTCGAAAGCCTGTCGGGGGTCGAGCGCGTGCGCTGGCCCGGCCGTCTCGAGCTCGTCGAGGGCGAGCCGCCTTTCGTCCTGGACTCCGCCCACAATTCCCTGGCGTTCTCCGCGCTGGCGGAGTTTTTCCGCGAGCTGCCGGAGCGAAATCGTCGAACGCTGTTGTTCGGAGCCTCGGAGCCGGACAAGCTCGTCGAGGGCCTGCGCATTCTGGGCCCCCATTTCGCGAGCACGTACACGGTGGAAGGCTTCTTCAAGTCGGTCACACGCGAGCACCACGACGCGATTCCGAAGGACATCGTTCCCTCGCCGCCCTTCTCGAGCCCGCGCCAGGCGCTCGACCGGCTGCGTTCCCTGAATCCCAGGCCCGAGCTCGTCGTGGTGACGGGTTCGGTCTACCTGGTCGGGGCTTGTCGCCGCTTGCTCCGGGAGTCCGGCCATGAATCGCCGCACGCCTGACGAGGCCCGCGCGTCCGCGGAGCAGGAGAAGGCGGCCATCCTCGAGAGCCTGGTGGCGCTGCCCAAGTTCGGTGACGGCATCGGGCTGCAGCGCATCCTTCATTTCCTGGAAGAGGTCGCGGCGACCGAGTGGTTTCGAACCCTCGACGCGATCAAGGTGACGGGCTCGAAGGGCAAGGGCAGCGTCAGCACGCTGATCGCGAGCATCCTGCAGAACCTCGGCCTGCGCGTCGGCGTCTTCACCTCGCCGCACCTCCTCGATTTCGCGGAGCGCATCGCCATCGACGGCCGGCCGATCCCGAGCGCGGAGCTCGCGGAGCTGACCCGCTGGATCCTGGCGCTGCGCAGCAGCTACGAGCGCGAGCATCCGTCGGATCGGGCGGGCGCTTTCGAAGCGTTCACGGCCATGGCCGTCCGCCACTTTGCCCGAAACGCCGCGGACGCCGTCGTTTCCGAGGCGGGGATCGGGGGTCGCTACGATCCGACGCGAGCGATTCCAGGCGCGCTCGTTGCGCTCACGTCCATCGAGCTCGAGCACACGGACGTCCTCGGCAAGACGAAGGAGCTGATCGCGCTCGACAAGAGCGACCTCTGCCCGAGCGGCGGAACGCTCGTCACCGGCGATCTGGAACCGGAGCTCGTGCGGCGCTTGCAGGCCTATTGCCGGCTCCGCTCGGTCGAGCTCGTCGAGACCCGGCGGCACGTGCGCCTGAGCCCGCCCGAATACTCGGGCAAAGTCATGCGTTTTCGCCTGTCGCTCGACGCGCTGGACTTCGGCGAAGTGAGCCTGCACCTGCCCGGCGAGCATCAGGCTCGCAACGCCGCGCTCGCGGCGCTCGTCGCGTGGCACTGGGTGAAACGCAATCGGACCTCGACCAGCGACGGCGAGTTTCGTGACGCCGTCCGCGCCGGACTCGCGAGCGCGCGCTGGCCGGGGCGCCTGCAGGTCGTGTCGGACGCGCCCGAAATCGTCATCGACGTCGGGCACACGCCCGAGTCCGCGCGCACGATCGCGTCCGCGATCCGGCAGATGTATCCCGGACGCCGCGTCCTGCTCGTGACCGGCGTATCGGCGAACAAGGACGTCTCCGGCGTGCTCGCGGAGCTCGTCCCGCTCGCCGAGCGGATCGTCTGCACCCGTGCCTACCACCGGGGCTCCGAGGTCTCGGCGATCGCCGCCCAGTGTGCGGCGCTCCGCCCCGACACACCGCGTGAGGAGGCCGCGACCATCGAGCAAGCGGTCGATCGAGCCCGCGAGCAGGCGTTGCGCGACGGGATGGTCGTGTTGATCACCGGCGGACTGTTCCTCGCCGTGGAGGCCGCCACGTACCTCGCGGGCGGGAACCCGCGCGATTTGAAGTTTTTCTAGAGGGAACGCGAGCTCAGCGAATCCGCTCGAGCCCGAGCAGGAAGCCGCTCAGGTGAAACTTCTCTCGGATTCCGTCGGCATGGAGCTCGAACACGTCGACCTCGCCGCCCTCGACGTAGCCTTCCTCGTTCAGCTGGTAGTAGCTGACGCCGTCCACCGCTCGCGCGACACCGTCGATTCCGACCGCTCCTTCGAGATCGGGATAGGGGGCGACGCTACCGTTCCGAGTGTCGACGAGCAGCGAATGCAAAGCCGGGTTGTCCCAGAACTCGTCCGGATCTTCGGGGAACGGACGCTCGGGATCCCAGGCGCGCACGATGTAGCGGTCGCCGCCGATGGGGAGCCACAGATCCGTGACGGCGCTGCCCGTGAGGCCCTCGTAGTCGAGCGCGAAGCCGGGATCGAACACGGAGTCGCCCGCGTTCACGCGTAGAGTGCAGGTTCGTGCGTCGCCGGGTTCGCCGTACGCGTAGAAGTAGCCGTAGTAGGCGCCGGCCTGCACGTAGTAGGCGCCGTTCTCGTCGACGTTCGACGGACCGCCCCCGAGGCAACGTTCGTCCTCGACGAAACGAAGCGGCGCGTCCGTCTCCGCGTCGGCGATCGCGAGGGTCGTG
>DASXWF010000498.1:0-6036 GCA_036503835.1 Polyangiaceae bacterium
CAGGTCAAGCAGGAGCTGCCGAACGGCGACCTGTTCGTGGAAGGCACGAAGGTCGTGATGATTAACCACGAAGAGTACCACCTCTACATCTCGGGCGTGCTCCGCACGACCGACATCCAGCCCGACAATTCCGTCCCCTCGTCGCTCCTCGCCGACGCGCGCGTCGAATACACCGGGCGCGGCGACCTCAACGACACGGTCGAGCGCGGGTGGCTGACGAAAGCCCTCGACGCGATCAATCCTTTTTGAGCCGAACATGACGCGCATTTCGACCCTCGTTTTCGGCCTCGCAGCGCTGTTCTTGACGCTGACCGTCAGCGGCCCCGCGCGCGCCGATCGCCTCCGCGACCTTTGCGATGTCGTCGGCGCGCGCGACAACCAGCTCGTCGGCTACGGCATCGTCACGGGCTTGAACGGGACCGGCGACGACGTTTCGGCGCCCTTCGCCGCCCAGTCGCTGAAAGCGTTGCTGCGCCGGCTCGGCGTGCAGGTCGATGCCAAGCAGGTGCGCCTGCGCAACGTCGCCGCGGTCCTCGTCACCACCAACATCCCGCCTTTCGTGCGCTCGGGCGCGCGCCTCGACGTGACGGTTTCCTCGATCGGCAACGCCAAGTCGCTCCTGGGCGGCGTTCTCATCCAGACGCCCCTGCGCGGCGCCGATCGCCGGACCTACGCCGTGGGGCAGGGACCCATCATTCTCGGCGGCTTCTCGGCCTCGGGCAGCTCGGGCAGCAGCGTGCAGTCGAACTCGACCGCGACCGCGCGCGTCCCGAACGGGGCGCTGGTGGAGCGCGAAATCCCGACCACCATGACCGTCAACGGCAAGATGACGCTCTCCCTGCGCAGCCCCGATTTCGCCACCGCGAACCGCGTCGCCGAGGCCATTTCGAAGGACCTCGGCGCCGGCAGCGCGCGCGCCCTCGACGGCGGCGCCGTCGAGATCGTCCCGCCCAAGAGCCTGCAGGGGAAATGGGTGGAGCTCATCGCCCGCGTCGGCGAGCTAGAGGTGACGCCCAGCGAAAACGCCCGCGTCGTCATCAACGAGCGCACGGGCACGATCGTCGTCGGCGGCGAGGTCCGGTTGTCGGCTGTGGCCATCGCTCAGGGCGGCATCACCATCACCGTGCAGGAGAACAAGGACGTGTCGCAGCCGGGTGCCTTCGCGGACGGCCGCACGGCGGTCGTGCGCCGCTCCGAGGTCAGCGCCACGGAGGAGAAACAGGCGCCGTCACTCGCGTACGTCGATAGCGCCACCTCGCTCGCCGACGTCGCCAAGGCGCTGTCCACCTTCGGCGTGAGCCCGCGCGATCTCGCCAGCATCATGCAGGCCCTCAAGTCAGCAGGCGCGCTGCGCGCCGAGGTCGTGATCCAATGAAGCCCGTCGCGCTCGTCCCCTTCTCCCAGGACTCGCAGGCGCTCGCGAACGTCGCGGCAGGCCAGCAGGCGAAGAAGGCGGCCAACCCGAAGAGCGCGGAGACACTCAAGGCGGCGCGGGAATTCGAAGCGCTCTTGCTCCGGCACGTCCTCGAATCGCTGCAGAAGACGACCCAGCTTTCCGGCTCGGAGAAGAACCGCTCGAACGCCGCTTACCAGTCGATGGCGGTGGACGCGCTCTCCGACGGCATCGCCCGAGCCGGCGGGCTCGGGCTCGCCGATCTGATCGCCCACACTTTGGAGTCCGAGATCGCAGGGAGTAAGCCACGATGACCGGCCGACTGGCCGAAGTTCATGCAGCCCTCAAGCTCCCCTGGGGCCGACCGTCCATTCGGGATCGGAAAGGGAACGAGACCCGGAAGCTCTTTGGAGGACCATGAAAGGCATCTCAGGTAACCCTGTTCTCGACGCCTACCAGCGGATGGCGATCTCGCCCGTCGCTGGAACGACGACAGTTCAGGCTCCGACCCCGGTCACCCCCACGGAAGGGCGCACTGAAAACGCCGAAGTCTCGATTTCGGCCAAGGCACGCGGCCTGGCGGCCGGCGGCGAAGGTGCAATCGATACAGCCAAGGTGAACGAGCTCAAGCAGCGCATCGAGGCGGGCGACTTCCGCATCGACCACCAGCTCATCGCCTCCCGCATGCTGGAAAGGGCTGGCTGACATGACGAGCGCGCCTCCTCGCGGGACGGACGCGCAGACGGAGGCACTCCCGGCATTGCTGGTGGAGTTGGAGGAGGTTCTGCGCCAGGAAACGGTCGCGCTGAAGAAGCTCGACCGCATGAGCATCGACCGCGCCGTCGAGCAAAAGCTCCGGCTGTGTGAAGACATCGCAAAGTCGGGGCTCAAGCTCCCGGCCGAGTACCGGGACGCGCTCGAGCGCATCCGGCGTACGGCGCTCAAAAATCAGATGCTGCTCGCCCACGCGCGCGACACCGTGCGCCAGGTGCTCGGCATCGCCACCGGACAGACCGCAAGCCCCTTCTTCGGCGGCATGCGGCTGGACGTGCGAGGCTAGCCATGTCGCAAGGCCTCACCGGTCTGCTCCACACCGCGCTCGACGGGCTCGCGGCCCAGTCGTTCGGCCTGCAGGTGACGGGGCAAAACATCACGAACGTGAACACGCCGGGCTACGCGCGGCGCGACCCGCAGCTGCAGACACGCGGGCAAGGTCTCACGGGCGTCGACGTGACGGGCATGCGCCGCGTCACCGACGCCGTCGTCGAGCGCCGCCAACTCCAGACGAACGGGCTCGCCTCCGCGGCGTCCGAGCGCGATTCGCAGCTCAGCCGCCTGGAAGCGCTCTTCGACGACGCCGGCGGCTCCGGGCTCGGCGACGCCTTGTCCGCGTTCTACGGTTCATTCTCCGGACTGGCGAACAATCCGACCGACCCCACGGCACGCGCGAACGTGCTCGCCCGCGCCGAGGCGCTGACGGGCCGCATCCGCAGCACCGCCGACGAAGTCGCGACCGGACGCAACGATCTTCTGACCAAGGCCCAGGACGTCGTCAAAGACGTGAACGAGCGCGCGGGACAGCTCGTCAAGCTCAATCAGCAGATCGTGCAGGTCCGCGCCGCGGGCGGCGACACCTCGAACCTCGAAGACCAGCGGCAACAAGTGCTGCTCGGCCTGGCGCCGCTGATCGACGTGACGACGATCACGCAGGAGTCGGGGGCGATGATCGTCCAGGCGTCGGGCACCACGCTGGTCGACGAGCTCTCGGCGCGAACCCTCAGCATCGATCTGGCGCCGGGCGGCGACCTGCGGCTCCTCGCTCAGACCTCGGGCGGCTCGGCGACGGACGTGAGCAAATACCTGACCGGCGGAAAGCTCGCCGGTATCAAGGAAGCTCGCGACGTCGACTTCAAGCAGATCGCCACGAACCTCGACGCCTTCGCGCTCGGCGTGGCGAATCAGGTGAACGCGCAACACACCGCCGGCTTCGGGCTCGACGGCGTCGGCAACCGCGCGTTTTTCGACGTTTCCGGCGGCAACGCCCGCACCCTCAAGCTGAGCAGCCAGGTCGCCGGCAACCCGAACGCCCTCGCCGCGGCGAGCACCGCGACGACCGCTCCCGGCGGCTCCGACAACGCGGTGCTGCTCTCGCGGCTTTCCCTGCAACCGGCGGTCGGCAGCCGCCCCCCGACCGAGGCCTACAGCGATCTGGTCGGCGACGTCGGGCAGCGCAAGCGCTCGGCAGCCGACAATCTGGTGGTTCGGGACGCCGTCGCCGCGCAGGTGACCGCGATGCGCGAATCGACGAGCGGCGTCTCCCTCGACGAGGAAATGGTCGCGCTCAGCAAGTACCAGCGCGCCTACGAAGCCTCCGCGAAGGTCATTTCGACCGTAGACCAACTGCTCGAGGAACTGATCGCGAGGCTAGGACGATGAGAGTCACCGACGGCATGCGACAAACCGACGCCCTGCGCTCGCTCTCGCAGCTCAGCGCGCGTCACGCGGACGCCACGTCGCGCGCCCTCACCGGGCGCAGCGTGGGGCTGCCGTCGTCGGATCCGTCCGCCGCCGCGGAGCTCGTGCGCAATCGCGCTGCGCAACACCGCAACGAGACGGCCAAGGAAGCCGCGAGCCTCGTACGCAGCGATCTCGAGACGGCCGAGGGCGCCCTGGCCGAAGCGGGCGATCTCTTCCAGCGCGCTCACGAAATCGCGATGCAGGGCGCGAACGGCACGCTCAACGCCGAGCAGCGCCGGGACCTCGGCGTGGAAGTCGGGCACATCAAGACCCAGCTGCTCGCGCTCGCCAACAGCAAGGGCTCGCAGGGCTACCTGTTCGGCGGAACGCAGGTCAACACCACGCCCTTCGCCGCGGGCGGCGTCTTTTCGGGTGACGACAACGCGCGCGTGGCGGACCTCGGAACGGGTTCGCCCATGGCCGTCAGCGTGAGCGGCGAGCGGGCGTTCACCGCGGCGGGCGGCCGCAACGTGTTCGCCGACCTCGACGCGCTCGAGACCGCCCTGTCGACGAACGACCAGGCCGGCGTCGGGGGCACCCTCTCGAACCTCGAGACCTCGCGCAAGCAGATCATGTCCGCGCAGTCCGACGCGGGATTCAAGCTGGAGCGCATCACGACGACCGAGGCCGTCATGGACCGGGTCACCGTTACACTCGCGCAACACGACGAAGAAGTCGGGGGCGCGGACCCGTACGCGGCGTACAGCGACCTCGTGAGCCTCGGCCAGGCGCTCGAGCAGGCCGTGGCCGTCAGCAAGCGAATTCTGGACCTCGGCGGCTTGTTCCGGACCTGAGAGCACGCGCGGCTTCCGTAGCCGGGAGCACATCAACTAGGCTCGGGCGCGATGGGTCACATCCCGCTCCTCGACGAGCTCGCCGTCGTGATGATCGTCGCCGTGGTGGTGACGGTCGTCCTGGCGCGCCTCAAGCTGCCGACGGTCGCGGGCCTCCTGGCCGCCGGAGCGTTGCTCGGCCCGTTCGGCTTGAAGCTCGCGACCTCGGTCCACGCGATCGAGATGCTCGCGGAGGTCGGCGTCGTCCTGTTGCTGTTCTCGATCGGCCTCGAGTTTTCGCTCGCGCGACTGCGCGTGATCTTTCGCCAGGTCGCCCTCGGCGGCCTGCTTCAGGTCGTGCTGACGACTGCCGTGGTGGCGGGCGTTGCATTCCTGGCCGGACTGAGCACGGGCACCTGCATCTTCCACGGCTTCGTCTTCGCGCTCTCGAGCACGGCGATCGTGCTGCGCGCCCTGGCCGAGCGCCGCGAGCTCGACGCTCCGCACGGTCGCTTCATCGTGGGCACGCTGATCTTTCAGGATCTGTGCGTCGTTCCGATGGTGCTGATCGTGCCGCTGCTCGGAGCGACGAGCGCGGCCGGCGACGTCGGCTGGAGCATCGGCGTCGCGTTGCTCAAGGCGGTGGTCATGATCGTCGGGACGGTCGGCGTCGCGCGGTTGGTCGTGCCGAAGTTGCTCGGCTGGGTCGACGCCAGCCGGAGTCGCGAGGTGTTTCTGCTCGCGATCCTCGGGCTCTGCATCGGCACGGCGTGGCTCACTTCGATGGCGGGCCTGTCGCTCGCGCTCGGCGCGTTTCTCGGCGGCATGGTGGTCGCGGACACCGAGTACAGCCACCGCGCCATGGGCGATATCCTGCCGCTCAGGGACGCGTTCGTGAGCATCTTCTTCGTGTCGCTCGGCATGCTCTTCGACGTGACGACGCTCCTGGAACAACCGCTCTTGGTGGCCACGTTGCTCGGCGGGTTCCTCGTGGCCAAGGGCCTGCTCGCCACGATCGCCGCGCTCGCGATGGGCTTCCCCTCGCGGGTCGCCTGGCTCGCCGGGGCGGGGCTCGCGCAGTTCGGCGAGTTCGGCTTCGTCCTCACCCGGCTCGCCGAGACGAGCCACGTCGTCGACGCGCAGCAGGTCAAGCCGCTGCTCGCGGCGGGCATCATCAGCATGTTCCTGACGCCGCTGCTGGTGCGCGCCGCTCCGCACATCACCGCGGGCGAGCGGCTACTCGCGCCGCTCGAGCGGCTGATCGGCGTGCGCAGCATCGACGAGGCGGACGAGGGAGTGGCCAAGCTCGTCGGCCACGTCGTGATCGTGGGCTTCGGGGTGGGCGGGCGCTTC
>DASXWF010000499.1:0-3629 GCA_036503835.1 Polyangiaceae bacterium
TGCGCGGCGATCTTTCCCGCCGAGACCGTCGTTCCCTGCGCAGCCGACGCGGACTGCGGAGAGTTTCGCGGAGCGTGCGGGAAGGGCGGGCGCTGCTTCGCTCCGCTGCTCCCCGAGACGAACTACGAGCTTGTGACCACCGAATACCTCGCGGCCGGCGGCAGCGGTCTCTTCGATCCGATCCTCGGGCCGTACCGAAGCGCGGGCGACGACTTGTGCGCGGCCGTTTCGGAAGCCGTTCGGCTCCTGCCCGCGGCGCGCGTCGAGGGCCGAGCCTGGCCCGTGCTCGACGAAGCTGCGGCGGCGCGTGACGGGCGAATCCGCTTCGAGGCGCCATGAGCCGGGGGCCCGCGCTCGCGCTCGCATGGATCGCCGTCGAAACCGCGCTCGCGCTCGTTTCGTCTCGGTCCCACGCCCAGGAAGCAACCCGCACGCCGACTCCCGCGGCGAAGACCAGCCTGGTGTGGATCGTCGGCGACGACGACGTGGGCCACGCTCCCTCCGACGTCTCACCGCCTTCGCCCGGCCCGTCCATCGGCGATCGTGCCGGCTACGACGCGCTCTTCGAGGGCTCGAGTTCCCGCTACACCGGCCGTGAAAACCGGCTCGAGCTCGGCGTCTCGGGGGAGACCCGCGGCTTCCACCCCTTGCTCGAAACGCGCGCCGCGCTCCTGCTCGGCGTGGACGTCACCTCGCTCGGCGACCGCGAAGGCAGCGTCCGCTTCGACGATGCCGGCAGCCGAATCGAGCTCTTCACCCATTTCTCGGCCGACGTGAAGCGCGCTTCGGACGGCATCGGCGCGCGCCTCTACCCGCTCTACGGCGATCGCGAGCGCCTCGGAGAAACCGAGGCGCTCGGTGTCGGTGGCTCCGTCGGCCCGCTGCGTGAGTCTCCGTACGCGACCGCGCGCGGACCGGTACGAGCCGGCCGGCTCTGGTTCGAGCTTGCGAAAATCCGCGCCTACGTCGTTCTGAAAACGGCCAGCTTCGCCGAGCCGGTCCTTAACGCGCCGGCCGTCGAAGAAACCAGCTACGGAGTCTTCGGCGGCGTCGAATCGCACTGGAAAAGGCTGGTCTCGTTCGGCTTCGGCGCCGGCTACTTCGAGCACGGCCGGATCCCCGGCGCGTCCTTCGAGCGAGCCGCCACCGCGGCTGCTTCGGCGCGCCTGGCTTTCGTGCGCGGGCTCACGGCCCCCCGCGCCCCGGCAAGCTTCGGTAATGAAGCGCCGCCCTTCGACGTTCGCCGCGAAACGGAACGCGCGGAGGGCTTCGCCGTCGGCGTCGAAGGCGCACACATCGTCCAGCGTCTCGCCGATTTCGATCACCCCGGAACGACGGCGCTCGCGGGAGCCCGCGCGTTCGCACTGCTCGGCACCCTCGATCGATCCTGGCTCGAGGTGCGCCTTGCGCTGCTCGCTCGGGACGCCGGTTTCGTCATGCGCAACGCCCCGGGCGTCTTCCCCGGCCAGACGACACCCGCCGGTGCTCGCGAGCTCGCCGAGCTGAGCGCCCTCTCGAGCGTCGGCGTCCGACCCTTCGCGCCTTTCTCGGCGACGCTCTCGCTCGGCGTTCGGCGACCCGCTGCGGTGATGACCGCGGCGATCGACCGCCTGGGACAGACCACCGGCGCCACCGTCGTGCTCGAAGGACCCGGGCAAGGGGAGCTCTTGCCGTCCGGCTACGCCCCGGTTCCCGTCCTCGACGTGCGCCCCGAGCTCGCGCTCCGAGCCTCGCGCATGCTCGAGCTTTTGGCGTGGCTCGGCTACCGGCGCGACTTCAACCGAGCGCGGCTCGTCCCCGACGGCAACGGATCGCTCACCCGAAGCTTCGCGGATCCCGACCGCATCTCCTTCGCGATTGCTGCGCGCGCCGTATGGTAGAAACCCGAAATTCGCTCGCTCCTCGATCTCGGGCCCAGGGCACGCAGAGCCTTCGTCGTGCTCTACGTGGCAGGACTGCTGCTCGCGACGGCGGTGGGGATGAGCCAGCCGGATCGCGTCTTCGGCTTCCAGATGTTCAACGAATCCTCGACGATCGAGATTTCGCTCGAACGTCGCGTGCGGCGTGGCGGCAAGCGCAGCGTGGAGCCGTTGCCGGACGGTTCGTGGTCCGCGCGGGATCGCAACGGTACCGTTCACCGGTTCCGCTGGACCGATCGCGTTCACTACGGCGCGCTCGGGACCCTGGGCGTCCGGCGCCACGCGTCCTACGGGCTCGACGCGCAGCTGTTTCGCTTGAAACGGGCGCTGGAAGACGTGCTCCGGAACATTCCCGACGACGCCGAAACCGAAGCCCTGATCGCCGTCGTAGAAGCCTCCCGGAACGGCCGTCCTCCGGAACGCATCCGCCTCACCGCGGTGCGGCGATGAGCGCGAAACCCACCTTCTTCGACGAAGAGGGCGACGGTTACGTGCTCGGACTTCTGCGTCTGCTGCTCGGCGTCCTGCTCGTCTTGCAGATCCGGCGGCTCACCGGCCCCGCGCTGAACGGAGAGTACTTCGCCGACTACTTTCATTTGCCGATCCTGCCGGCCGCGTTCGTTCCGTCGGAGCCGGTCTTCTTCGCGCTGCGCGCGCTCCAGATGGCGGGGGCGATCGCCGCGGTGGTCGGCTGGTTCGGCCGGGCGGGGCTCTGCAGCGCCGCGCTCATCGGACTCTATCTCCTGCTCTGCGATCGCCTCCAGTATCACAACAACCGTTATGCCCTGTTGTTGCTCGCGTTCCTGTGCGCGTTCACGCCCTGCGATCGATCGTTTCGCCTCTTCAAGGGCCGCCGGCATGCTGCGGAGCCCGCGCTACGGCAGGGACCACTCTGGGCACGCCGCCTGCTGATGCTCCAGGTCGCCGTCTTCTATCTCGCTTCCGGCGGCGGAAAGCTGCTCGATCCGGATTGGCGCGGCGGCGTGACGATGCTGCTGCGCTTCCGCGGCATGGAGCGCTTTTACGAACGCCGCGGGCTGCCCGCGCCGCAATGGTTGCTCGACACCTTCTCGAACCTCGAATTCGTGGAGCTGCTTTCGAAAGGCGCCATCGCAACCGAGCTATTTCTCGCCCTCGGGCTCCTGTTCGCGCGCACGCGGGCGGCGGCGCTCTGGCTCGGTGTGGCATTTCACATCGGCATCGAGCTCAGCGCGCGCGTCGAGCTCTTCAGCTTCCTCATGGGCGCGAGCTACCTCGCGTTCGTGACGCCCGCTCTCGGCGAACGCAAGCTCGAGGTGGATCCGGCGTCGCGTCTCGGTCGCGCGCTCGCTCGCTTTCTGCCGTGGCTCGACTGGTTCAAACGCTTCGAGCTCGTACGCTCGACCCGCGGCACGACTGCGCCCATCGTGCTCGTCGACCGCGACGGGCGGCGCTCCGCCGGCGTGGCAGCGCTGGCCGGGTTCGCGCGCGCCGTCCCCCTCCTGTTCCTCCTGTGGCCCCCCCTCGCGCTGGCCGCGCTCGTTCAGCGGCGGCGGAAATCGGGGGCGCGAGTAGCCGCCGAATGAACGCCTCCGCCAAACTCTCGAAATTTCTCGAGTAGTATCCAGATCTTCCGCGTAACCCTGCGCGGTTGACCAGCGGCGGACTGGGCGTATACTCGCCGCCCCCAAACCCCTCAAGGAACAGAAGAAGCAATGCCTCTCGAACCTG
>DASXWF010000500.1:0-18013 GCA_036503835.1 Polyangiaceae bacterium
CGGTTTCCTCGCGCCGGCGTGCGCCTCTGACACCCCCGGCGACGACGCGAGTCCCGTCGCGGGCACGAGCGGCGCGCCGGCAGGAGCGAGCGGCACCGCCGGTACCACCGCGGGCAGTGGCGGCACGGCGGGCTCGAACGGCGGCAGTGCGGGCGGTGGCGGTTCGGGTGGGAGTGGCGGTAGTGGCGGGAACGCTCACGTGGGGCCCTGGCGAATCATGCCGATCGGCGACTCGATCACGGGGACCACCTGCTACCCGCAGTTGCTGTCGCAGAAGCTCAAGGATGCGGGGCACACGAACTTCTCGTTCGTGGGCACGAACCTGAACAATCAGAGCTGCTCGGGCGCGCCGAACGTCATGACCGAAGGGCACGGCGGCTACATCCTGAGCTGCCTCACGGGTGACTGGACGAACAATTGCGCCGGCAAAGGCATGCCCTCGGAGCTCATGACCTGGCTGAACGCGACTCCCCCACCCGACGTCGCCCTGATCCTGTTCGGCACGAACGACGTCTGGAACAGCATCGCGACCGACACCATCACGACCGCGTTCACGCACCTCACGACCTCGATCCGCGACGCCAATCCGAACGCCGTCATCTTCATCGGCCAGATCCTCCCGATGCACCCCGAAGGCTGCGCCGACAGCAACACGAGCTGTGTGAACAATCGCGTGAAGACGCTGAACGCCGCGATCCCAGCCTGGGCAACCAGCCAATCGACGGCGGCCTCGCCGATCCACGTCGTGGACATCTACGGCTCCATCGGCAGCTCGGACGCATTCACCACGAACAGCGCCCTCTCGAGCGACGGCGTGCACCCGAACGCGACCGGCGCCGGCATGATGGCCGACGCGTGGATGGAAGCGCTCTTGGCGCAGGGCGTTCCGGAGTGACGCGCCGGCGGTAAGGCATCTTCACCTGCTCCCGCTGGAGGGCTTGGTCTCACCGCGCGACGAGCTCGGCATCGGACGGCGAGGACATCGCCGTGGGCGCGCCTCGACCTTCCCGATTCGCGGCGCCCGACCCACGAACCATCCAGTCACGCCGCATCAGCGCTCTGCGCCATGAGCAAAACTTCACCCCCGCCCACGCGAGCCCTTCACGCTCGCCCTCGCGTCCGGAAAATCGTTCGCTCGCGCACTCAGGCGAATGAAAGGGAAATGATAGAACCTTTGGAAGGGGCAATTCGCGATAGCCGCGCTCGCGGCATGTGTGCATCATCGTCTCTCCAGCGCGCCGTGCCCTGGTTCAAGGATCCATGTTCGGATCGGCGAGGTAGGTAACGATGGCTCAGCAGGTCGATGTGGTGATCGTGGGTGGTGGGTTTGCCGGGCTTTCGGCTGCGCTGCGATTGAAGGACGAGGCGCAGCGAACCGGCGCGAGTCCGAGCTATGTGGTGCTGGACGCCGGCAAGACGATCACCGGGCATCCAGGGTGCGAGAAGGGGCTCGGCGGTCGGACGCATTCGCACGAACCCTATTTCGATTTCGGCGGCGGATATGTCGGATCCGCTCAGAATTACATCCAGTATCTGATCCGGCGCTTTCAGGTTCTGCTGATCAAGGAGTATCTGCCGGCCGACAAGGCGTGGCTGTATCAGGACGCCGCGGGAAAGGCAGAGCGGTTTCCGGGGAACAATCCGCTCGCGTTGCCGGGTGGGATGAACGCCGTGCTCCGGCTCAGCGATCTCGACTGTATGACGCTGCAGGTGCGCGATGATCTGAACGAGCCGTGGAAGAGTCCCCTCGCCGAGCTCGATGCGAAGACGGTGCAGGATTACATCGACGAGCAGCGCGCGCTCTACCAGGAAGGCGTGCCGGAGGTGGGGATGAGCGCGGAGACGGCGGATGCGTTCACGGCTTCCGTGCGCTCGGCGTTTTCGCTCGAGCCGAGCGAGATTTCCCTGTTCTTCTTGCTCTACTACGCGGCGGCGGCAGGGAGCTACGCAGCGCTGGTGGATGTGGCCGGCGGCGAAGGCGCGGCGGAAGGGTTTCGGTTTTTTCTCGGGACGCAGGAGTTGATTCAGAAGCTCGTGGCCGCCATCGGGCCCGCGAACGTGAAGAGCGATGCCGGCGTCACCAGGATCACCACGGGCTCGGCGCTCACGGAGGTGGTTTCCACGCAGGGGACGTTCTACGCGAAGCGCGTGATCGTGGCGATGGCGCCGACGATGGCGGATCGCATCGAGTACTCTCCGCCCCTCGAGAACTTGCCGGGTGGAAGGGCACGCAAGCTCCTGTGCGCGCGGATGGGGCAAGCGATCGGACGCACGATCAAGGGGTTCGTGCAGTTCAAACGTCCCTTCTGGCGGGAGCAGGGGCTCAGCGGTTACTTGCTGTCGGTGGCGAGGCCGGTCGAGAAGTATCCGCTCGACTGGACGCTCGACAATGTCTGGGATCCGGCGGAGCTCGGCGAGCACCTCGGGCTGCTCGGGATCGATCCCGCGGATTTGCCGCCCGCGCAGTATTCGCTCATGACGTTCATTCCGGCGGCCGCCGCGCGCCATTGGGCGGAGCAGTCGCTGAAGGCGCGGGCAGTCGCGGTGATCCAGCACCTGCAAGAGGTGTACGGGTTCGACGATGCCGAGCTCATCCATCCGGATCGCGCGGAGTGGGAGAAGAACTACGTCGAGTTCAATTGGCCCGCGGAAGCGCCGCTCGGAATGCCGTCGCCCGCCGCGATGATGCCGCCGGGAACGCTCAGCAAGTACGGCAGCGCCCTGCGGAGCCCGATCGGCCCGATTCATTGGGCGGGGACCGAGTCGGCCCGCGAATGGTGCGGATACATGGATGGCGCCGTGGAGTCCGGGTTTCGCGCGGCGGCCGAGGTGCTCGAGGTCTTCGCGCTGGAAGCGAAGCCGATCGCGACGAAGCGCGTCGTCGACGGCACGCCCGCGACGCTGATCCTGGATGGGCCCGCTCAGGTCGGCGTGCCGGACACCGCGTGCGAGCCGGAAAAGAAGCGCCCGAAGCGGCGCCGTTCCATCCGTCCGGCGCCGCAAAGCTGACGCTCCCCTCGCCTGCCATGCTGGCGCTGGAGGGATACTCGCAGTTCGAGGTCGTGCATCGCGGTCCGCGCTCCGCGGTGCTGCGCGGGCGGCGCACGAGCGACGGCACGCGCGTGATGATCAAGACGCCGCGCGCCGAGTTTCCGGGAGCGCCCGAGCTCCGGCGCCTGCGGCACGAGTTCGAGCTCGGCCATGCCATCGCGCGCGGACCGGCCGAAGCGTGCGTCGTGCGCCACCTCGCGCTCGAGCCGGCCGGGCCGAGCCTGGCGCTGATCCTCGAGGATTTCGGCGCGCGCTCGCTGGTCTCGCAGGTCGGGGCCGGCGGGCTGCCGCTCGCTCGATTTCTGGACCTGGCGGTCGCGCTCGCCGACGTGGTGCGCGCGCTGCACGAGGCTTCGCTGGTTCACCTCGCGCTGTGTCCGGCCAACGTTCTCTACAACGCAGACAGCGGCGCGCTGAGGCTCTGCGATCTGAGCGCCTGCGCGCGCCTCGACGGCGTCTCGATCGAAGGGCCGCTGCTTCGCGGCGGGCCGGCGTACGCCGCGCCCGAGCAGACGGAGCGCACCGGCTGGACCGTGGATTCGCGCGCCGATCTGTATTCGCTCGGCGTGACGCTGTTCGAGCTCCTGACCGGCCGGATTCCGTTCGAGGGCGGCGACGCGCTCGAGCTGATCCATCGCCACCTCGCCGCGGCGCCGCCGTCCGTACGAGCGCTCCGGGCCGAGGTGCCGGCCGGGCTCACGTCGGTGCTGGCTCGGCTCCTGCGCAAGAACCCGGACGAGCGCTACGCGACCGCGAGCGGGCTCCACGCGGATCTGGTGCGCTGCCGCGACGATCTCGCGCGCACGGGGAGCATCGCCACGTTCGAGCTCGGGGCGGAGGATCGCGCCGGGCGTCTCGCGCCGGCGCCGCGGCTCTACGGCCGAGAACGCGAAATGGCGCTCCTCGAGCGCTCACTCGCGCGCGCCGCGAGCGGCGAGAACGTGCTCGTGCTGGTTTCGGGCGAGCCCGGCGTGGGGAAATCGGCGCTGGTCGATCGGCTGCGCGAACGCGTGCACGCGCTCTCGGGGCACTATTGCGACGGCAAGTTCGAGGCGTTGCGGTCGAACGTGCCGTACTGGGCATTTTCGAACGCGCTCCGCTCGTTCTTGCGCGCAGTCCTGGCTCGCCCCGAAACCGAGCTCGCGCGCTGGCGGGACCGCGTCGCGAGCGCTCTCGGTCCCAACGGGCAGCTCTTTGCGCGACTGGTACCGGATCTCGAGGCGCTGATCGGCCCACAACCGGAGGCGCCGGCGCTCGAGATGGAGCAGGCCCAGGCACGCTTTCGGCATTCGCTCTTCCGGCTGGTCGAGACCGTCGCCGGCCCCGAGCACCCGCTGCTGATCTTCCTCGATGATCTGCAATGGGCCGACCAGGCCTCACTCTGGCTCATCGAGCAGCTAGCGACGGCGGATCGGCTCGGCCACTTGCTGATCGTCGGCGCTTACCGCGGGAGCGAGATCGCGCGCGGGCACCCGCTGTCGGCCTTGCTGAGCCGACTCGCGGGAGCGCGCCCGCCGGCCGAGATCGCGCTCACCGAGCTCGACCCGACCCACGTCGAAGGCATCGTGGCCGATTCGCTCGGGCTGTCGGCCGACGCCTGCCGGCCGCTCGCACAGGTGGTGTGGCACAAGGCGCGCGGCAATCCGTTCTTCGTCGGGCAATTCTTGCGACACCTCGTGAGCGAACGGCTGCTCGCATTCGACGCCGCGAACGGCGGTTGGCTCTGGGATCTGGAGGGCTGCGCGGCTCAGCGCGTCACCGACAACGTCGGCGACCTGATGGCGAGCCGGATCCATCGCCTCTCGGCGAGCGCTCGGCAGGCGCTCTGCCACGCTTCCTGCATCGGCGCCGAGTTCGACGTGCCGGTGCTGGCCGGGGTTCTCGAAATGACCGAAGCAGAGCTCCAGGCCGCTCTCGACGAAGCCACCGGCGAGCAACTGGTCGCTCCCGCAAGCGCGGGAACGGAGCGCACGCGCACGGCGCGCTACCGCTTCCTCCACGATCACGTGCAGCAGGCCGCGTACGCTTCGATTCCTGCCGCGGCGCGTCCGGCTCTCCACCTCGCGCTCGGTCGCCTGCTCGTGCGGCTCTACTCGCCGGAGCAGCGGCACGAGCGGCTGTTTCAGTTGACGGACCAGCTCGGACGCGGACTCGAGCTCGTTTCCGACCCGGCAGAGCAGCGAGAGATCGCCGAAATTTGCCTCTCGGCGGGCCGTCGCGCCAAGGGCGAGAACGCTTACGGCGCAGCGGTTCGCTACCTGCGCTCCGGCATGGATCTGCTCGGCGCGGACGCGTGGGAGCTCTCGTACGAGCTCAGGCTCGCGCTCGAGCTCGAGCACGCGGAGTCGAGCTACCTGCTCGGGGACCACGCCGAGATGGAGAACGGCTGCGCGGCGATCGTCCTTCACGCGAAGAACGTCGTCGACCGCGTGCTCGCCCACCAGCTGCGCTTCAGCGCGCACGTCGCCCGCTACGAGATGCCGAGCGCGATCGGCGTCGCGCTCGAAGCGCTCCGCCTGCTCGGCGTCGATCTGCCGGCCAACCCGAGCCGCGCGCGCGTGGCGCTCAGCGTCGCGCGCTCCGCCCTGCGCCTCCGCGGCGAGACGCCGGCGAGCCTGCTCGCTCGCCCGCGGCTCCGCGATCCCGCGAAGCTCGCCGCCAGTCAGATCCTCGCCACCCTGTCGACGGCGGCGTACCTCACGTCGCCGAATCTGTTCCCGCTGGTCATCGGCGAGCTCGTCGCGATCGCGCTCGAGCACGGCAACAGCGCCTGGGCCGCCGACGGCTACCTCGGCTGGGGCGCGATCGAGATCGCCGCTTTCGGCCGCCTCGAGCGCGGGCACGCCATCGGTTCGGTCGCCCCGCGCCTGATCGAGCAGCTCGGCGCCGCCGCGCGGCGGTGCAAGGTCGAAACCAGCTATCAGCTCTTGATCCGGCACTGGCTCGAGCCGCTTCGCAGCACGGTCGAGCCGCTCTGCCGGGCGGTGAACGACGGGGTCGAGCACGGCGACCTCGCGCATGCGTCGGCGGCCGCGGTGACGGCCGTTTTCTACGCCTTCGCGGCGGGGCGACCGCTCGCCGAGGTCTCGGAGCTCGCCCGCTCTCAGGAGGGACTCCTGAGCCGGCTCGGGCAGGATCGCTTCCGGCGCGACGCGCGCCGCATGCTGCAGCTGCTCGCGTGCCTCGAGGGGCGCGCGCCGGAGCCTCAACGGCTCGCGGGGGAGTTCTTCGACGAGGGCGAGGCGCTGCAAGCGGGGCTGCAAGCGGGAGACGGCGCCGCGATCGCGAGCCTGAGCTACGAGCGCGCGTTCCTGCTCTACGTGTACCGGGACGACGAGGCGGCGCTCGAGTGTTGCCGGCTCTCGGCGCGCCACGTCGAGAGCGTGCTCGGCACGGTGTATCCTCCGGCGCTCGAGTTCCTTTCGAGCCTCGTGCGCCTGCGGCTCCTCACGTCCGGCGCGCGCGTTTCGAGACGAAAAGAGCTCCGCGAAGTGAAGCGGAGCCTCCAGCGGCTCGAGCGCTGGTCGCAGGGAGCGCCCGAGAACCAGGGGCACCGCGTGCATCTGGTGCGCGCCGAGCTAGCGCGCCTGTCCCTGCAGCAGAACCTGGCGAGCCAGGAGTACGAACGCGCCATCGCCCTCGCCGAGCGCAGCGGCTTCCTGCACGAGCAAGCCATGGCGCTCGAGTGCGCCGGCCGCTTCCACCTCGCGCTCCGCCAGGAGCGGATCGCGGCGAGCACGTTGCGCGCGGCCCGCGCCGCGTGGGCCGCCTGGGGTGCGGCCGGCAAGGTGGCGGCGCTGGAAGCCGAGTTCGCCGCGCTCGGCGCGGGGCTCTCGCCGGTGGAGCGCGCGCTCGCGTCGTTCGTGGGAGTCGCGGACGATCGCGCGGGGGCGCTCGACGCCGCCTCGATCATCAAGGCGTCGCAGGCGATCGTCGGCGAGATCCGGCTGCCCGATCTGGTGCGCCGGCTGCTCGCGATCGCCATGGAAAACAGCGGCGCGCAGCGCGGCGTGCTGCTCTTGCGTCACGACGGCGAGCTCCGCGTCGAGGCGCGCGCGGATCTCGACAGCACCGCGAACCGGAACGTCGGAGCGCTCGGGTCGCTCGCCGAAGCCGGCGAGCTCCTGCCGATCTCGGTCGTGGAGTCGGTCGCGCGCACGGCCAGGCCCGTGCTGAGCGCCGATCTCGGCGAGGAACCGCGCTTCTCGCACGATCCGTACGTCCTGACGAAGCACCCGCGCTCGGTCCTGTGCGCGCCGTTCGTCTCCCAGGGCGAGGTGAACGGCGTCGTGTACCTGGAGAACCGGCGCATGCGCGGCGCGTTCACGCCCGAACGCCGCGAGCTGCTCTCCCTGCTCTCCTCGATCGCCGCGATTTCGCTCCAGAACGCGCGCCTGTACGAAGACTTGACGCGAGCTCACACGCTGCAGCTCCGCGTCTCCGAGGCCCAGTCGCGCTTCGTGCCGAGTGAATTTCTGCGCAGCCTCGATCGCGAATCGATCGTGGACGTGGCGCTCGGCGACAACACGCGCAAGGAAATGTCGATCCTGTTCTCGGACATGCGCGGCTTCACGCCCCTGCTCGAGACGATGTCGCCGCAGCGCCACATCGGCTTCATCAACGAGTACCTCGGGCGGATGGAACCCGCCATCGTCGAGAACGGCGGCTTCGTCGACAGCTACGTGGGCGACGCGATCCTCGCGCTGTTCGAGAGCGAATCGGACAAGGCGCTCGCCGCCGCGGTCGGCATGAGCGCCGAGCTCGCTCGCTTCAACCAGGAGCGCTCGCGCGGCGGGGCGAGCCCGATTGCGATGGGCGTCGGCATCAACACCGGGCTGCTCACGCTCGGCACGATCGGGGGGCCGACGCGCCTGAAATGCGGCGTCATCGGCGACCCCGTGAACGTGGCGGCACGCGTCGAAGCGCTGACCAAGCATTTCGGCTGCTTCCTGCTCGTCAGCCACTTCACGCGCGACCAGCTGAAAGAGCCCGAGCGCTTCGAGCTGCGCTTGGTCGATTGCGTGCGCGTGAAGGGCAAGACCACTCCGATCCGCCTGTACGAGGCGCTGGCCGCCGAACCGGACCCCAGGCGGGAAGGCAAACTTCGGACTCTGGGCTCGTTCGAGGAAGCCATGGACCACTACCTCGCGGGGCGCTTCCGCGAAGCCGAGCGGCTCTTCCGCCTGTGCCTCACGCTTTGCCCGAACGACGGCGCCGCGGCATTGCTCGCTGCGCGCTGCCTGCACCATGATTCCGAGCCGCCGCCTGCTTGGGAAGGCGTGCATACGCTGACCGAAAAGTGATCCCGTGTGCCTGCAAGAGCCATTACGACCGTTGGCTTGACCGAGGCCGCCACGACGAAAGAGAACGCCAGGGCCCGCCAGCGGAGTTCCCTTGTTTGGTCGGAACGCAAAAGTTCGCAGTTCCCGTCACACGGTGAGCCCCGCCGAGCAACCCACCCCCCATAATCCGCCGGCGGGCCCTGGCGTCTTCTCTTGGCGGCAAAAAAAGCCCGAGAGCCGCCCCAACGCTGCAGTCGATCCGCGAATCAGAAGAAGCTCTAATCAGCGATGGCCTGCAAATAACGCCTCCCGTTCGAGCGGTCGACGAAAGAGAGCGTTTCGATGATGCCTTCGCTGCCCCGCAACCAGACGCGGACGTAGTCGCGCTCGACCGGGGTGCCGGTCCACCATTCCACGGCGTGCAGGCGATGCTCGAAACGCAACGCCTCGATGCTGTACAGGCGCCGCTCCACCGCGAGCGTGGCCCCCACGCGCAGCGGCGTGTCCAGCTCAACCGGCGAGGGCAAGAGGCGCGTGAGCGGAGCGCGCTGCTCCTCCCCCTCGTGAAAGGCCGCGTTGCCCTCGATGACCGCGAGCGGCGAGCCGGAGACGTGAACCGCCACGGGCGGCGCCGAGCGCGAGCGCCGTCCCCCGCGCCGTGGCTCCGTCGTGCGGCGCCCGCGGCGCGCGACCGCGGGCAGCGCGGGCCCGAGCTCGCTCCGTACTTCCAGCCGGTGCGCGTCGAGCATCTTGAGCACGCCGACCTGCGCTTCGCCCACGTCGGCGGAAAGCTCCGCAATGAGCAGCGGAAGCTCCCGCGCCGCGTCGGTACCGCCGAGCAGCACCTGACCGAGCTCGAGCTGTCGAGCCTGCGCGGAGACGAGCACCGGTGCCGAGAGCCGGAGCGCCACGGAAGGCGCCGGCAGGCGCGTGCGCTCGAGCTTCGAGCTCACGATGCGGCAGAGCTCCTCCTCCCGGAAGAGCGGGGTGGAAAGCGCGAATTTCAACGAGGTGAGAGCCTGTGCGCCGCGCAACTTCGCGATCGAGCGGTCATGGACGATCTCGAGCTCGAGCGTTTCCGCCGCGAGGCCGCGCCCGCCGAGCCGCGCCGAGAGCCGCGCCGAAAGCCCGCGCAGCGCGAACAGCAGCGGCTCGTAACCGTCGAGCCCGCACTCGAAGCTCACCTCTTCCTGAATGCTGGGAGGCGCCTCGTACGGGACGAGCGGCGTCGGATCGATTCCGAGCGAAAGCTCGATGGCGCGCCCCGCCTCGCCCGAAAGGCGGCTACCGAGCGTGGCGCGCGGCAAGACCGCCAGATCCCCCCAGGTGAGGACCCCGAGCCGGACCAGCCAATCCCGGCATTCTTCGCTGATGGGCAGCGCGACGACCGGCAGCGAGCCCACGGCTTGCGGCGCGGCCTCGCTCGACACCGCGAACACCCCGCGCTGTCCCGCGCCGGCCGGCGCCCAGCGCGCGAACGCGCGAGAAAGCTCCGGCCCGCCCGCGACGGCCACGCGAACGACATGCCCGAGCGCGCGCACGCGGCTGCCGAGCTCCTCCCCGAGCGCTTCTTCCCCGCCGAACAGGTGGGCGGAGCCGGTCACATCGACCCACACCGTGTCGGGGAGGGAAAGCGCGACCGTGGCACCGAAAGCCAGCGCGAGCTCGGCCACGGCGGCGAGAGCCCGCTCCACCGTGGCGGGGTCGAGGCGCCGCACGTCGAGCCCGGCGTGAAGCGCACCGGCTTCCGCGATGCTTTGCCCTGCCCTCACCCCGAAGCGGCGCGCCGTCCGGCTGACGGCGTCCAGCCTGGCGGTGGCGCGCAGCGGCTCAGCCTCGTCGAAGCCGGGCTCTCCGGGCGACACCAACACCACGCCGAATGCCGCCGACTCCCGCGTAGGGGTGGAGCGCGCCGCCACTTCACACAAGAGCTCGGGCAAAACCAGGGCGAGAACGCGGTGCGGCCTGCCCTCGCCGTCAGGCGAGCTTTCGGACATTCGTCCCTCCGCCCTCTCCCGCGGCTTTTGCAAGAAACGGCGTACCGCGGGACCAGTGCAGGCTGCGAGCCGGAGTGACGCGGCCGCGCCGATCTTTCGCGACGCGAACCATCAGCCTTTCGAGCGAGGGACGCGCGATGACCAGCCGCTGCGCGACCGGCAGCGGCAACGAACGCTGCGCCCGCTCGTCCGTGATGAGGAGCACGCTATTCGCCGTGCCGTCCACCCCCATGGAAAGCCGCCGGACGACGCGCTCGAAGTTTCCGAGCCCGCCCGGCAGTGATTTTCCGAGTGTGCCCACGGTGTCGACGACGATGAGCGGGAACACGCCCGACTCGACGAGCTTCAACGAAACCCGCCCGATCGCCTCGGGCGGTGGTCGCACGACGAGCAAGCGCCCGAGATCGACCCCCGCCGCGTGAACGCCCGGGGCGTAGAGCGTGCCCGACGCGTCCACGAAAGCGCACCAGGGAACGGCGTCGGCCGCGAGCAGCGTGCGCGCTTGCGCCTGAACGGAGCGAACGGCCGAAAGGGCGAGCGAGGTGGCGACACCGCTGGCGCCCGACACCGAAAGCTCGACGACTCCGCCCCGTACGATGCCGCGATCCGGCAGGAGCTCGTCGAGCTCGGGGATGCCGAAGGGGAGGCCGGCAGGCTCACCTTCCCCCGGGCCGGGGTGCCCGAGCTGCACGCCCGCCTTCACCAAAGCAGGCGAAATCGAGGCGAGAGCAGCGGGAAGACCCATGTGTACTGAACATAGTATCAGATAGAAAAAAGGCAAGGCGCCGCGCCCTCCGCTAGGACAAAAAACGTCACGCCGCGGCGGCCCTTACGGAGCGCTCGCCCGGCGAGTCAGGCTCGGGTTTTGCTTTGCGAGCCAGGTGCTCCCGCGAGCCAGGTGCTACTTTTCAACGAGCGATGACGGCCACGATCGACGACAAGCTCACTGCGCTCCGCGCTCTCTTTCGGAGCATGGAGTCGGTGCTCGTCTGCTACTCGGGCGGCATCGACAGCGCACTCGTGCTCGCCGTCGCACATGCCGAGCTCGGACCGCGCGCGCTCGGACTCACCGCGGTGAGCCCGAGCCTGCCCGCGAGCGAACGCGAAGACGCCGGGCGCATCGCCCGACAACTCGGGGCCCCGCACCTGCTCGTCGATTCGCACGAGCTCGCGCGTCCGGGCTACGTCGCGAACGCTCCCGATCGCTGCTTTCACTGCAAGAGCGAGCTCTACGACATCGCTCGCCTTCAGGCGCGCGAGCTCGGCCTCGCCGTCGTCGTGAACGGCACCAACACCGACGATCTCGGCGATTACCGCCCGGGTCTCGAAGCCGCCAAGAACGCCGACGTGCGAAGTCCCCTCGTCGAAATCGGCATGAACAAAGCGGACGTGCGCGAGGTCGCGAAGCGACTCGGCATCGACGCCTGGGACAAGCCGGCCGCGGCGTGTCTCTCGAGCCGCATCCCCTACGGCACGAGCGTCACTCCCGAACGCCTCGCGCAGATCGGCCGCTTCGAAGCCGACCTGCGCGCGCTCGGTCTGCGCCAGGTCCGCGTGCGCTGGCACGACACGATCGCGCGCATCGAGATCGGCCTCGACGAGCTCGAGCGGCTGCTCGCGCCGGGCGTGCGTGAGTCCATCGTCGCTGCCGGCAAGCACCACGGGTTCCGCTACGTGACGCTCGATCTCGCGGGCTATCGCACCGGCTCGCACAACGAAGTGCTCGAAGGCAGGGCGTTACGCGTACTCTGAACGCTCGCTGCGACGGATTTTCGTAAGACTTCAACCCGACCGCACTCAGCACAACGGGGCGGCGGGCGTGAACGACTGTCGATTCCACGAAAATCACCTTTCAACCGGCCCGATTTGAGCCGTCAGGCGCACGAGAAGGCACAAAACCACTAGAGCCCCATGCAGAGTCGTCACGCTGTCTAGTTTTTCCCCCTCTTCATTGCGGCAGCCACGCTGGCGGCCGCCTGCTCCTCGGATACCGGCACAGCCGACGAGGGTCTTCCTCCAGGGACCGGGGCGACCACCGCCTCCGGCGGTAGGGCTGGTTCGGGCAGCGGCGGGGCGCAAGGCGGGGCGCAAGGCGGCTCGCTTCCAGGAAGCGGCGGCAAGGCGCCGGGCAGCGCTGGGACGATCGTGGTCGGCACCGGTGGGTTCGGGACCAGCGGCAGCTCCGGGAACGGCATGCCGGAGGTGTGCGACGGCATCGACAACGACGAGAACGGCATCATCGACGACGTCGACGCCGGCGGCGACGGCGTGTGCGACTGCCTGGCGATCGCCACGATCGGCCATATCGGCCCCTGGAGCAACGGCGGGAACATCTTCGAGACCTGGCTCAACGCCCGCACGCCGCAGGGTGCCGTTCCGCTCGCGGACGACGAGCTCACGAGCGGAGAGCTCGCCAAGTATCAGGTCATCGTCGTCCTGCACGCCGGCACGATGGAAATCGACAACGAAGGGGAGACCGTTCCCGGGCACCACGAATTTTCGGAGGCGGAGGTGAGCGCCTTCGGCGAGTGGGTTCAGAACGGCGGCGGCGTGATGACCACCATCGGCTACGCGGGCGACGAGGCGGCCGAGGTCCTCAACGTCAATCGCCTGCTCGAGCCGCTCGGGATGGGCTACAGCACGACCGCGCTCGACCTGAACGGCTTCATCGCCGATTGGGACCAGCACCCCGTCACGATGGGCGTGAGCAACATCTTCACCGAAAATGGCGTGGAGCCCGGCGGCACGAGCGGCACCACCGTCGCCCGCGGCGAGGGCGATCGTGTCGCCCTACAGACCCACGAAGCCGGTAGCGGCCGCCTCGTCGTCTGGGGCGACGAATGGATCACGTACGACAGCGAGTGGGAAGACGTCGAAGATCAGCAGGTCGAGCTCTTCTGGTTGAACATCTTGAAGTGGTTGAGCCCCGAAAAGGTCTGTCAGGTCCCGATTCCGGACGACGTGCGTTGAGTTCGAGAAACCCGTGGAACTGCGGACAAATCCGCAACGTACGTCCACTCGCCGATATCGCTTCTCCGAGGAACCGTTTCCTTCCGTTCCGCGAGCGTTCCACTTCGCGGTTCGTTGCTGTAAAGTAGCAGGTCAGTATGAGAGGACCCTCCTCTTCGGGCGAGATCTGGCTCCGCCACACCGAGCCGCGCCTGATTGTGCGCCGGGACGGAACCGTCGCCGCCGTCAGCGACGCCTTCGAGCGTCTCTCCGGCTGGCCCGCGGGCAGCGCTCTCGAGCAGCCTTTGACGAAGCTCCTGGTTCCGCTCGACCCGCCGGAGTTTCCCGTTCTTTCCGCGCTCGCCTCCGCCGGAGGCTTCGAGGCGACCGTGGGTCTCGGCGGTCGCGAAGGCGCGCCCCCCGCGGCGGCGCTGCTCAAGCTCAGGGCTGCGCCCGAGACGGGTGAGCTCTTCGTCAGCCTCCTTCCCCTGCCGAGCTTCACCGGGCTCGACTCGGGAGCGAACGCGAGCGAGGCGGCGGCACTGCCCGCGTCTGCGCAGACCGCCCAACAACTCCGCGCCATCCTCGATGAGCTGCCGGGCTTTTCCTACACCGTCGATCGGAATCTCACCTTCACGAGCTCCGCCGGCGCGGGCCTCGCCTGCCTGCACCTGAAGGAGTCCCAGCTCGTCGGCGCGAGTCTGTTCGAGCTCTGGGGCACCCGGGACCCGAGCTACGAGCCGCTCGCCTGCCACCTGCGCGCGCTCGCTGGGCTGCCGCAGAAGTACCAGGACGTCTGCGTCGGCCGCTCGCTCGAGTATCAACTACGGCCGCTGAGAAACGAACGAGGGGAAGTGACCGGCGTCATCGGCGTCGGGCTCGACGTGACCGAGCGCGAGCTCGCCCGTGAGGAGCAGGCCAAGCTCACGGCGCAGCTGCGCCAGGCCCAGCGACTCGAAGCGATCGGCCGTCTCGCGGGCGGCGTCGCCCACGACTTCAACAACCTCCTCACCTGCATCATGGGAAACCTGACGCTCGCCGAGGGCCACGTCACCGCCGGCTCGAAGCTCGCCCATTTCCTGAACGGCGCGAGCGCAGCCGCCGAGAGCGCCGCGACCGTCACCCGGCAGCTGCTCGCGTTCAGCCGCAAGCAGGTGATCGACCCGCGCCCGGTGAACCTGAGCGCGCTGATCGAGCGGATCAAGGGCATGCTCGAGCGACTGATCGGCGAGAGCATCGCTCTTCGCACCATCACCGCACCCGACCTGTGGCACGTCCACGCCGATCCGGGGCAGCTCGAGCAGGTGCTCGTGAATCTCGTCGCCAACGCGCGCGACGCCATCACCGGCCACGGTGAGATCGTCGTGCAAACCGAAAACTACGAGCTCTTGCCGAGCGCCGCCGCGCATCACGGCCTCCGCTCCGGACGCTACGCGCTGCTCAGCGTGCGCGACACCGGCCGCGGCATGTCCGACGTCGTGCGCGCCCGTCTGTTCGAACCGTTCTTCACGACGAAGGAGACCGGCGCCGGGACCGGCCTCGGGCTCGCCACGGTGTACGGCGCCGTTCAGCAGAACGGCGGTACCGTCACCGTCGACTCGAAGCTCGGCGAGGGCTCCGTCTTCCGCATCTACCTGCCCATGGTCCACGTGGATCCCACCGTCGTGACGGCTCCCGAATCGGCCGTGCCCTCGTCCTCCCCGCGCTCGCACGGCGGCACCGAGACGATCCTGCTCGTGGAAGACGAGCCGCTCGTGCTGGAGCTCGCGCGCTGCACGCTCGAGCAGCTCGGCTACAACGTGCTGCCCTGCTCGAGCGCCGACGAGGCGCTCCGGACCTTCGGCGAGTACCAGCAGCGCATCGGCCTTCTGATCACGGACGTGGTGATGCCGCGCATCAACGGCAAGGAGCTCGCCTCGCGGCTCCGCTCGCTTCAGCCCGGCGTCGCCGTGCTCTTCAGCTCGGGCTACGGCGAAGACATCATCGCCAAGCAGGGCGTGCTCGACGCCGGCCTCGATTTCATCGGCAAGCCCTACCGCCCGAGCGAGCTCGGCGCGAAGGTGCGTGCGATCCTCGATCGCAAGCTCGCCCGCGGCGCCGGACTCGATCCGAGCCGCGCCGCGAGCTGAAACCAACAGAGCTCGAGGAGGCCGGCGACACCGGCCTCCTGGAACGGTCCTCTCAGTGCCTGGGGCGACTGCGATCGCGGTCGCGACCGCCGCGCGGCCCGCGATCGCGATCCCGGCCGCCGCCACCGCCGCCGCCCGGTCCACGGCCGCGGCCGCCGCCCGGTCCCGCCTCACGGGCCCGCGCCATGCGTTCCTTCGCCATCTCGCCTTCCTCACCCTCGGGGAACGGGATGAGCTCGCGGCGCGAGAGGCGCACCTTGCCGTCGCGCTCGACGCTGATGACCTTGACCTCGACCTCTTCGCCTTCCTTGAGCACGTCGCCGGGCGACTCCACGCGTTCGTGCGCGATCTCGGAAACGTGCAGGAGCGCCTCGGAGTTCGGGAGGATCTCGACGAACGCGCCGAAATCGACGATCCGCGTGATCTTGCCCTTGTAGACGCGACCGACCTCGGGCTCGGCGACGAGTCCTTCGATGATCTGAAGAGCGCGCTGCACCGCAGCCGAGTCCGCGCTCGCGATCGCGACCGTGCCGTCGTCCTCCACGTCCACGGAGCAGCCGGTCTGATCGACGATGCCCTTGATGGTCTTGCCGCCCGGGCCGATGATGATGCGGATCTGGTCGGGCTTGACCTTGATGGTCGTGATGCGCGGGGCCCAGCGGTTGATTTCGGTGCGCGCGGACGGCAACGTCGCCAGCATCTTACCGAGGATGTGCAGGCGCGCCTCGCGAGCCTGGTCGAGCGCGCGCTCGAGGACGCTGCGGTCGAGGCCCGCGATCTTGATGTCCATCTGGATCGCCGTCACGCCGCGTTCGGTGCCGCAGACTTTGAAGTCCATGTCGCCGAGGTGATCCTCGTCGCCGAGGATGTCGCTCAGGATCGCGACCTTATCGCCCTCGGCGATCAGGCCCATCGCGATGCCGGCCACCGGACGGCGGATCGGGACGCCGCAGTCCATCAGGCTGAGCGTGCCGCCGCAGACGCTCGCCATCGAGCTCGAGCCGTTCGACTCGAGGATCTCGCTGACGATGCGGATCGTGTACGGGAACTCCTCGTGACCCGGCAGCATGCGCGCGAGCGCACGCTCCGCGAGCGCGCCGTGACCGACCTCGCGCCGGCCGGGGCCGCGCATCGGCTTGGTCTCGCCCGTCGAGAACGGCGGGAAGTTGTAGTGGAGCATGAAGCGCTTCCATGACTCGCCGGTGAGCGCGTCGATCTTCTGCTCGTCGCTCGCGGTGCCGAGCGTGGTCGTGACGATGGCCTGCGTCTCGCCGCGCTGGAACAGCGCCGAGCCGTGCACGCGCGGTAGGAGGCCCACCTCGCTGCTGATCGGGCGCACCGTCTTGGTGTCGCGGCCGTCGATGCGCTTGCCCTCGTCGAGCACCATGGTGCGCACGACGTAGGCCTTGCGGTTCTCGAGCTCCTCCTTCACGAGCTTCTCGATCGCCGGGTACTTGTCGGCGCCGATCTCCTCGACGAGCTTCGCCACGAGACCCTTCTTGATCTCGCTGTAGCGATCGTAGCGCGCCTGCTTCTCCTTGATGACGCAGGCGACCTTGAAGTCCGCGTCGACCAGTTCCGAGATGCGCTTGGCGATCGCCGCGTCGAGCTTGGGTGTCGTGAAGGAGCGCTTCGGCTTGCCGACGGCGGCGCGCATGCGCTCGATCAGGTCGATGATCTTTTGCGCCTCGCGGTGCGCGTACATGAGCACGTCGATCACGTCGGCTTCGGTCGCCTCGTCGGCGCCGCCCTCGACCATGACGATGGCGCCCTTGCTCGCCGCGACCACGAGGTCGATGTCGGCGCGCGCGCTCTGGTCGAACGTCGGGAAGGTGATGAGCTCACCGTCGACGCGCGCCACGCGCAGGCCCGCGATCGGCCCGTCCCAGGGCACGTCCGAGATGTGCAGGGCCGCGCTCGCGGCGGACAGCGCGATCACGTCGGTGGGATTCTCCTTGTCGGCGGAGAGCACCGTCGCGATGACCTGCGTGTCCTTCTTGTAGCCGTCCGGAAAGAGCGGTCGGAGCGGTCGATCCATGACGCGCGACGCCAGGATCTCGTAGTCCCGGAGGCGGCCCTCGCGCTTGAAGAAGCCGCCCGGGATCTTGCCGGCGGCGTACGTCTTTTCGACGTACTCACAGGTGAGCGGGAAGAAATCGATGCCGGGTCGCTCGTCCGACGAGACGACGGTGACGAGGACGACGCTCTCGCCGTAGCTGGCGAGGACCGCGCCGTGCGCGAGTTTGGCGAGCCGGCCGGTTTCGAAAGTAAGCGGACGACCGCCGATAGTGACGGATTCTCTGACGAACATGATTGTTGCACTCCTTGGCGCGACGAAGCCGCTGCGTGCGGCACGACGCCGGAGGCGAGCACCGAGTTCTTCAGCCTCGATGCCTACCGCGGACCCCAGCGGTGCGCGGCACGAAGCGAAGTTGAAGCTCTGGTCGCTCGTCCCCGGAAGGGGATATGGCCTTCGCTTATTTGCGGAGGCTGAGAGACGCCACGATCTTCCGGTAGCGGTCCACGTTGGTCCGCTTCAGGTAGTCGAGGAGTTGGCGGCGCTGCGCCACCATCTTGAGGAGCCCGCGCCGCGAGTGATGATCCT
>DASXWF010000501.1:0-7806 GCA_036503835.1 Polyangiaceae bacterium
GACGACGCGATCACCGTGTACCGCTCGCTGCTCGAGCGCGATCCGACCGACACGGAAGCGGCCACCTGGCTCGATCGCATCCTCCGGCACCTCGATCGCCGCGACGAGCTGCGCGCGCTGCTCGATCTGCGCGCGACGCACGCGCCCGGCGATCCGGAGCGGCTGGCGCTGCTCACCGAATGGGCGGTGCTCGAGGAGGAGGCGTTCGAGGCGCCCGAGCGCGCCGTCGCGCTCTACCGGCGCGTGCTCGAAATCGACACCACCGACGAGAACGCGCTCACGACGCTGGCGCGGCTTCTGCTCTCGCTCGACGACGCCGCGAACGCGGCCGTCGTGATGGAGCAGCACCGCGATCTGCTCACGGGTAACGAGCGCGCGGAGAGCCAGGTCGCGCTCGCGGAGCTCTACCTCGGGCGCCTCGGGCGTCCCCTCGACGCGCTCGCCTCGGCCGTGGACGCCCTCCAGGGCAGCGAGAGCGCGCCGCGCGCGGTGAGCGTGCTCGAGCGGCTGCTTTCGGTGCCCGAAGCGCGCCGGCGCGCGGCCGAGGTGCTCGCCGAACGCTACGCGGAGACGGGCGACGCCCGGCGCGAAGCTTCGGCGCTCGCGCTCCTGCTCGAGAACACGACGGAGAAGAAGGAGCGCCTCGCGCTCGAGCTCCGCCTGTCCGAGGTCCACGAAAAGAAGCTCGGCTCGCACGGCAGCGCCCTCGACGTGATGCTGGGCGCCGTGCGCGAAGCGCCCGAAGAGCTGTCGCTCTGGGAGCGCGCGGAGTTTCTGGCCACGGAATCCGGACGTCCGACGGACCTCTCGGCGGCGTACCAGGAGGTTCTGCGCGGCGAGCTGCCCGTCGAGCTCGAGGTCGATCTCTGCGAGCGCGCCTCGCACCTGCACGAGGACAAGCTCGGCGATCCGATCGGCGCGACGCCGTACCTCGAGCGCATCCTCGCGCGTCGTCCCGTCAACGAGACCGCCTTCCGGCGCCTGAAGGACATCCTGACCGCCGCGGAGCGCTGGAGCGAGCTCGAGGGGCTCTACGAGCGCGCCGTGGCGGCGAGCGAGGATCCGGTCCGCAAGGTCGAGATGCTCGCCGAGGTGGCGCTCGTCTGCGAGGAGATCATCGAGGATCCCACGAAGGCGATGCGCCACTACGAGCGCATCGTCGCGATCGATTCGTATCACGAGACGGCGGTGCGCTCGCTCGATCGTCTCTACACGCGCGCCGGTAAAGAGCGCGAGCTCGCGGCGCTGCTCGATCGCCGGCTCGAGACCGCCGTCGGCGAGGAGTCCCTCGACCTCAAGCTGCGCCTGGCCCGGCTGCAGATCGGCCTGCACGAGCCCGAAAAGGCGATCGTGCACGTCGAGGACGTGCTGCGCGAGCGCGTCAACGATCCGGACGCGCGCCAGCTCGCCGAGCGCCTGCTCGAGATCGGCACGCTGCGCGTGCGCGCCGCCCGCATCCTCGAAGCCGTCTACGAGACGCGCGACGAGGTTCGCGATCTGGCGCGCGTGCTCGCCACGCGGCTCGAAGCGGACGGCGAGGCGACGCCCGACGAGACGCGCGAGCTCTTGCGCCGCATCGCGGTGCTGCGCAACGAGCGCCTGCGTGACGACGCCGGCGCGTTCGCGGCTTACGCAAAGCTCTGCCCGCTCGATCCCGGCGACGCCGAGGCGCGCGACAAGATGGCCGAGATCGGCGGGCGGCTCGGTGCGTACGACCGCGTGGCGCGTGTCCTGCGCGAGGCGGCCGACGCGACGCCCGGCGCGGAGCTGCGCGGAGAGATCCTGACGCGCGTGGCCGTGCTCTACGAAGAGCGCATCGGCGACCGGCAGCAGGCCGAGGAGGCGTACCGGCGCGTGCTCGAGCTCGACCCGAACGATCCGCGCGGGGCCCTGCCCGCTGCGCGCTCCCTGGAGCGCCTGTACGGCGCCGCGAACGAATCTCAGAAGCTCGCGGAAATGCTCAGGATTCAGATCCGGCTCGAGGAGAACACCAGCGCGCGCCGGGAGCTGCTCGGGCGGCTCGGCGAGCTCTCCGAATCGGTGCTCGGCGATCGCGACGGCGCCATCGGCGCGTGGCGCTCGCGCCTCGACGAGAGCCCGGACGACGAGCAAGCGCTCGCCGCCCTCGATCGGCTCTACGAGGCGGCAGCACGCTACCGCGAGCTCGTCGAGATCCTGCGGCGCCGGCGCGAGCTCACGAGCGACTCCGAAGCCCGCCGCTCGCTGCTCTCGCGTTCCGCGGAAATCCTCTGGCAGAAGCTCGACGCCGGGCTCGAAGCCATCGACGAGTATCAGACTCTGATCGAGGAGTTCGGGCCCAACGGACCCGCGCTCGAAGCGCTGGAGTCGCTGTTCCGCGCGGCCGAGCGCTGGGACGATCTCGCCGAGACCTACCAGCGGCACCTCGACATTGCCGAGAGCGACGGCGTCCGGCTCGACCTGCTCGCCAAGCTCGGCGATCTGGAGCGGCTGCAGCGCCGCGACGTCGCCGCGGCCATCGAGGTCTACCGGCGCGCGCTCGCCATCGACACGCGGCACGAGCCGAGCCGGGCCTCGCTGGAAGCCCTGCTGGAAGCGCCCGACGCGGGCGTGCGGCGCGAGGCGGCGCAGATCCTGCGGCCGCTCTACGAGTCCGCGGGCGATCACGAAAAGCTCGTGCGCGTGCTCGACATCGAGGTCGACGCGACCGAGGACGCGGTCGAGAAGCTCGCGAGCCTCGAGGCCGCGCTCGACGTGACGGCGGGCCCGCTCGGCGATCCGCAGCGCGCCTTCGTCTACGCTGAGCGCTCGGTGCGCACGGCGGTCGGCCACGCCGACCTCACGCACTGGTTCGGAAAGCTGGAGCGGCTGGCCAACGAGACCGGACGCCAGTCCGACCAGGTGCGGATCCTGTGCGACGTGGTCGACAGCATCTTCGACGGCGAGGTTCAGCTCCAGGTCACGTTGAAGATCGCCGATCTCGCGCGCCAGAAGCTGGGCGACCGCGAGCTCGCCCGCAAGTACTACACGAAAGCGCTCGAGGGCCGCGCCGACGAGCCGCACGCGCTCGCGGCGCTCGAGTCGCTCTACGAGGAGAGCGGAGATCCCCAGCGCCTGCTCGACGTGCTCGAGCGCCGCGCCGAAGTCGCCCCGACCGAGGACGAGCGCAAGCGCCTACTTTACCGCCGCGCGGCGTTGCTCTCGGACGTCATCAAGGACAAGCCGCGCGCGATCGAGGTCTACGAGACGATCCTCGAGCTCGGGCTCGAGGACGCCGTGCTCACGGCGCTCGAGGGCCTCTACCAGGGCGTGGAGCGCTGGCAGGACCTCACGGGGCTGTACGAGCGACAGATCAACGCGGGACGCGGCAACGCCGCCGACTTGCGCGTGAAGATCGCGCAGGTGGTCTCCCGGCACCTGCGCGATCAGGAGCGCGCGTTCGAGGAGCTCGAGCAAGCGCTCGGAGCCGATCGCGGTCACGAGGGCGCCATCGCCGAGCTCGAACGCCTGCTCGAACAGGCGGAAGCTCCGGAGCACCGCGCGCGCGCGGCCGAGCTGCTCGAGCCCGTCTACCTGCAGCGCGCGGATTGGCAGAAGGTGCGCGCGACGCTCGAAGCACGCCTCGCGGTGGCGCTCGACCCGGATTCGCGGCGCGAGCTGCTCACGCGGCTCGCTCATCTGTTCGAGGAGCAGCAGGAGGACTACCGCTCGGCGCTCGAGACGACCGCCAAGCTCCTGCACGAGGATCTCTCCGACGACAAGGCGGTCTCCGAGCTCGAACGTCTGGCGCGGGTCGCCGGCGCGCAAGATCGGCTGGCCGAAATCTACGCGGGCGAGCTCGAGCAGGCGCGCGGCGAGGACTCCACGAGCGCGAAGCTCGCCCGCCGCACGGGTGAGCTCTTCGATCAGCTCGGCAAGCCGGACCGCGCGCTCGTGTTCTACCGGCGCGCGCTCGCGTTCGAGCCGGAGAACAAGGCGCTGTTCGACGCGATCGATCGCATCCTCTCGCGCGAGAAGCTCTACGTCGAGCGCGTGGCGCTCCATCGCGAGGCGCTCGAGCACCGCTTCGAGCCGGCCGAGCGGCTGGCGCTCTATCACACGATCGCCGGGCTCGAACGCCAGGAGCTCGCTCGTCCCGACGACGCGATCGAGACCTACCGCGCGGCGCTGGAGGTCGAGGATCGCGACGAGCGTTCGCTCGACGCGCTGCTCGAGCTCTACCGCGAGCGCGAGCGGCTCGACGATCTCGCCGAGCTCTACCTGCGGCGCGCCGAGCAGTCCGACTCCGCCGTGCAGGGCATCGGGTTCCGGCTCGCGCTGGCCCGGCTCGAGCTCGGGCGAAACCAGGCCGAGCGCGCCGTCGACCAGCTCGAGGAGATCGTCAATCGCGACCCGCACCATGCGGAAGCGATCGCCGAGCTCGACAACCTGCGCCAGCACGAGACCTTGAAGGAGCGCGTGGTCGAGATCCTGCGGCCGCTCTACCAGTCGGCGGACGATTGGCGGAGGCTCGTTCAGCTCAACGAGGATCGCTACAAGCTCGCCTCGCAGACCGACAAGGTGCTCGTGCTGCGCGAAACCGCCGAGCTCTGGGAGAAGCGCGGCAACGAGAAGGGCCGCGCCCGGCGCGCGTACCGCATGGCGCTGCGCCTCGATCCCGACGACGGCGAGGTGCGCGCGGAATACGAGCGCCTGGCCGCCGACACCAAGGCCTGGGACGAGCTCGCCACCGCGTACTCGGAGATCCTCCAGGAACACGCGAGCCTCGCGAGCCAGCGCGACTACTACGCGGTGCTCGCGCGCGTTCACGATCAGGAGCGTGACGACCCGCGCCAGGCGCTCTCCGCGTACGACCAGCTCTATCAGGCCGATCCGGGCGACCCCGCGCCGCTCGACGCGATGGAGCGCCTCGCGATCCTGCTCAGCGACTGGCCGACGCTCGTGCGCGTGCTGACGGCCAAGGTCGAGGTCGTGCTCGACGACGCCGAGCGCGCCTCGCTCCTGCGCCGCATCGGCGAGGTCAAGCGCGACCTGCTCGAGGATCGCCCGGGCGCGATCGCCGCCTACTCGCGCGCCAGCGAGCTCGATCCGGACAGCGCCTTCACGGTGGACTGCCTGATCGAGCTCTACGAGGCGACGGACGACTCGGCTCGCCTGGTCGAGCTCTACGAGCGCCGCGTCGAGCTCGCGACCGACGAGGACGCCGAGCTCAAGCACACGATCCTCACGCTCGCCGCCAAGGTCTACGAGGACAAGCTCTCCGATCGACCCCACGCCATCGACGCGCTCGTGCGCGCGCTCGCGGCCAAACCCGCCGATCGCGCCGTGCTGCGCGCGCTCGATCGCCTGTACCGGGCGGAGGCGCTCTGGTCGGAGCTGCTCGACAACCAGAAGAGCGAGGTCGCGCTCGCCGAGACCCCCGCCGAGCGCGCGAGCCTGCGCAAAGCCATGGGCAGCGTGCTCGCGGACAAGCTCTCGAGCTACGAGGACGCGCTCGAAGCCTATCGCCAGGCCCTCGCCGAGGTGAAGGACGACGCCGAGGCGATCGCCTCGGTGCAAAAGCTCGGCGAAGACCACGAGTCGTTGCGCTCCACCGTGGCGGACATCCTGGTCCCCGTGCTGCGCGACACCGAACGCTGGCAGGCGCTCGTCGATCTCTACGAGATGCGACTCAGCGTCGAATCGGATCCCGCCGCCCGCACGCAGACCCTCTGGGCGATCGCGGAAACCCTCGAGGACAAGCTCGCGCGGCCCGGCGAAGCCGAGTCGGCGCTGTTGCGGGCTCTCCAGGAGCGCCCCGAAGCCGAGGATCTCCACGCCGAGATCGCGCGCCTCGCCGAGACTTCGGGCGGCTGGGCCCGCTACGCCGACGCGCTCGCGGAGCGCGCGGCTTCGACCTTCGAGTCGGATCTGGCGCGCGATCTGTACGTGCGCCTCGGCCAGGCCGCCGAAACCCAGCTCAAGGATCCGAAGCGCGCCGTCGAGGCCTTCGAGAAGGCGGTGGAACAGGCGGGCGACGCCCCGGAGCTGCTCGCGGCCCTCGACCGCCTCTACGTGGGGCTCGGCGAGCTCGACAAGGCCGCCGACATCCTGGAGCGGCGCACCAGCATCGAAGCCGATCCCAACACGCAGGCGGAGCTCTTGCACCGCCTGGCCGAGCTCCAGGTCGGCCACTTCTCGGATCCGGCTCGGGCGCTCGGCTCCCTCCGCTCGGCGCTCGAGCGCGTTCCCGCGCACCCCGGCTCGGTCGCGGCGCTCGAAAAGCTCGCCGACCACAAGGACCTGTTCGACGAGGCCGCGGAAATCCTCGAGGGCGTCTACCGCCTGCAGGGCACGACCGATCGTTTGGCGGGTTTGTACGAGAAGCGCGTCTCCTTCGCCGACGGACCGGAAGCGCGCAGCGAGATGCGGCAGAAGCTCGCACAGGTGCTCGAGCACGACGTGCGCGACCCCGCGCGCGGTCAGGCCGTGCTCGAGGAGGGCATCGTCGAAACTCCGGGCGACGCCGCGCTGCTCGAGGAGATCGAGCGCCTCGCGGGCGTCACGGGCGGTTGGGCGAACGCGGCCAAGGCGCTGTCGACCGCGATCGAGAGACACCGCGACCACATCGTGCCGGATCTCGCCTGCACGCTCTCGCTCCGGCTCTCGCGCTGGCTCCGCGATCGCGCGGGCGATCCGGCGGGCGCCGAGGCGGCGCTCGTGCGCGGTCTCGAGTTCGATCCTGTCAACGACGACTTGCTCGAGCAGCTCGAGGACTTGCAGCGCGGCTCGGGCCGCGCGCGCGACCTGGTCGAGACGCTGCGACGGCGCGCCAAGCTCCAGTCCGACGAGGATCGCCGCGCGGAGCTCTACCGCCAGGCGAAGACGCTCGCCGACGGCCTGTCCGACACCGCGCTCGCCGAATCCCTCCTGCGCGAGCTGCTTGCCCAGGACGACACCAACCGCTGGGCGCTCGCCCAGCTCGCGGAGCTGCGCGTCGCGGCCGGCGATCACCGCGAGGCCTTCGAGCTGTTCGTGCGCCACTCCGAGGTGGAGAGCGACGCTCAGGCCGTGCGGCGCCTGCGCGAGCGCGCCGCCGAGACCGCGCGCGACCGGCTCGCGGATCCGAACCGCGCGATCGAGCTCTACGAGCAATTGTTCGAGGACGATCCGACCGATCTCGCCGCGGCCTCGGCCCTGCGCGGGCTGTACGCGGGGGAGAACCGCTTCCAGGATCTCGGCCGCCTGCTCGAGCGCCTGGTCGACGTGGCGGACGCTCCGGAGAAGCGCAGCGAGCTCAGGCTCGAGCTCGCGCGCCTGAACGCGGAGCGCTTCGCCTCGGCCGACGCGGCCATCGAGCTTCTGCGCGCTGTGCTCGAGGACGAGCCCGGACGCGCGGACGCGGTCGTATTCCTGAGCGAGCTCTACGAGAAGACCCAGCGCGACGAGGAGCTCGCCGAGCTCTTGTCGTCGCAGATCGACGGAGCCCGCGCTCGCGGCGACGCCCAGGCGGAGCTGCGCTTCCAGGTGCGCCTCGGCGAGGTGTACGAGACGCGCCTCAACGACCGCGCCCGCGCCATCGAGACCTATCAGGCGGTGCTCGAGCGCGATCCCGGTCATCGCGGAGCGCTCGAGTGCGTGGCGCGCTTGTCGGCGAGCGAGGGCAAGCTCGAGCAGGCGGCCGAAGCGCTCGACAAGCTGCTCTCGAACAGCAGCGGCAGCGAGGCGATCCGGCTCGCGCTCGGGCTCGCGGACGTGCGCGAGAAGCTCGGCTCGGAAGCGGACGCGGCCTCGGCTCTCGAACGCGGCCTCGCCGCCGACGATCGCAACGCCGAGCTCCGCGAGCGC
>DASXWF010000502.1:0-5643 GCA_036503835.1 Polyangiaceae bacterium
TGCGGAACGAGCCGGAGCGAAGCCAAGGGGAGAAGCCGAGCGCCGGTGAAGCGCCGCGAGCTTCGAGCGAGGCAGCCCCGACTGACGGCGCTGTTTCCAACGCGCGTGCCGCGAGTGAGGGGGAGGGTTCGAGTGACGCCGAAGGAGCGCCGCCCGCGGCGAAGAACGAGAGCACCGAATCGAGCCGAGAGGGGCTGGCGGAGGTCGCGGACGAGACGTCCCAACCCGAGACGTTCGCGGAAGCCGGCTCGGATGCTCGGGCGCGCTTCTTTCTGTACGGCCCGATCGTCGCGGTGGAAGCCGTGCGCGTACCGGGGCCGAGCTTTGGAATCGGCGCGGGCGCGGGAATTCGCTACGGCGGGTGGCGCGTCGCGGCCGCCGGGCGTATTTTCTTAGACGATACCCTGTGGTCGGCGGAATTGCCGGATGTCGGCGCGAAGGTTCGTCGGACCACGGTTTCCCTCTGGACCTGTCACGGATGGCGCACCCGGCGGCTCGAATTTTCACCGTGTTTCGCGATGGCGTTCGAGCACGTCAAGGCGAGCGGTACGGGGCCGGGCGTCTCTCCGAGCTCGGCACGCTCGAGCTCACTATTGCTCGGCGGTGGAGCGACCGTGCACTTTCATCCAGCGGATTGGGTGGCGATAGCCGTCCTCCTCGAGGCGGGGGTTGCGACTTCGCGCCCTCGGGTGACGGTCGACGGTCTGGGAGAGGTGGGGCAGCTCGGTCCGGCCTATTTCGGCTTCGGGCTCGGGCCGGAGTGGATTTTTTAACGGACAGAGTCCGCTCGTCCCACTGCTCGGAGGACCTGTCATGGCGGCGCACGAATCCGTAGGCCACCTGGTGGGTTCTCCCGGGCGGGCTGAAGTGAGTCCGGCGCCGGCGAGGGGCGCCGTGCCGCCGTTCGAGAGCATTTATCAGCAGTACTTCGACTTCGTCTGGTCGTCGGCGCGGAGACTCGGGGTGAGCGGCGCGGCCGTGGACGACGTGGTCCAGGAAATCTTCATCGTGATCCATGCGAAGATCCACACCCTGGAGAAGCCGCAGTCGCTGCGGAGCTGGATCTACGGCATCGTGCGCCGCACGGTGAGCGATCATCATCGTTCGCAGCGCGCAAGAAATGCTTCGGCCGCGGGTCTCGCGGTTCATACGGAGCTCGAGCAGGGATTTCCGCCGACCCCGTTCGATCTGACGGAGCAGAATGATCAGGTAAAGCTCCTGTGGCTGCTGCTCGCGGAGCTCGACGCTGCCAAACGCGAGGTGTTCATCTTGGCGGAGCTCGAAGAGATGCCCGTGCCGGAGATCGCGGAAGCGCTCGACCTTCCCTTGAATACCGCGTATTCGCGCTTGCGAGCCGCGCGGCAGGCGTTCGAAGCGGCGCTCGCGCGCCGCGCTGCGCAGGAGAGAGAGCGAGGTCCGGCGTGTCGAGGTTAGGACCCGAAGCGCGGGCGCTGGTGGCTGCAGGTCGCGATGCGTTGCAGCCCGCGGCCGGCGACCGCGAGCGCGTCCTCGCTGCCCTGCGGGCGCGCATCGACGTCGCTGCCGGTGCAGGGGGAGGGGCCGCTGCGAGCGCCGGTGCGACGGCTGCGAGCTGGCCGGTGATCGCCGGCACGATCGCCGGTCTGGCGGCGGTGGGCGCGATCGCCTTCGTTTCGCTGCGTTCGCCGGCGGAAACCCCTCGCGAGCGCGCGGCCACCACGGCCGCGGCCGTCACGACGAGCGCCCCGGCGGTGACTGCGCGCAGCACGCCCGAGCCTTCTTCGGTGCTCGACCCCGTCGTCGCGAAAGCACCTGAGGCGCCTTCCCCGAACGCGGTTGCGGGAGCGCGTCCTTCTGCTGCTGTACGTCCTTCTGACCGCCTTGCCGAGGAAGTGGCGATCCTGTCGCGTGCCCAGACCGACTTGCACGCCGGTCGATTCGCGAGCGCCCTGCGCGTGCTGGACGAGCATCAGCGCAGGTTCCCGGGCGGTGCGCTCGCGCAGGAACGCCTCGCCGCGCGCGTGCGCGCCCTCTGCGCTCTCGGTCGCGTCCCCGAAGCCGAGTCCGAGCTCGCCCGCCTCACCCGCCTCTCGCCTCACTCACTGCACGAGGGCCGCGCGCGCGAGGCGTGCGCGCCGCGCGCCAAGCGCTAGTCGTCGCCTAGGGCGACAAACGGTTTGATCCTGGTCGAACTGCCTAGAAAGAGTGACGAGCGGGGGTGGCCGCGTGGGGGGAGGCTCCGCCGAACTTGCTTCGGCGGAGGGGGGCGGCGCGTGCCGCCCCCATGAACAAGGCTAGAACGCCGAGCAGTCCAAACTGATCGGCGTTCTAGGGGTGCGCGTGCGCTTCGTGCTCGGCGTGCGCGGGCTGTGTGCCCTCGCTTGCCGGTGACACGTCGGGAATGTGCTGCTCGAGGTGGTAGTCGAGCGAGAAATGACCCGGCCCGAAGGTGCCGATGGCGGCGAGCATCACGAGCACGAGCGCCGAGAGCTCGAGCGATTGGCCGCTGTTGAGGAGCCCTTCGCCCCAATGCACCAGGAAAACGGCGCCGGCCAGGATCGGCACCTGCACGAGGGCGGCCACACGCGTGCCGAGGCCGAGTGCCAGCAGGATCCCGCCCGCGATGTGCGCCCCGACGACATAGTGTGACAAGAGCACGGGTAGGAACCAATGCTTGCCGCGCTCCATGTAGCTCGCGAGCACCTCGGATTGCGAAAGGAACGTCGCTCCGCGAACGAGCAACGCCACTCCCAGATAGATCCGCAATAGATCGAGGCCCAACCCTGGGTTGTCGAGCCGTTTCACGACGTCCTGGATGCGCATGGCAAACTCCTTGGCCAGCGATCGCGCCCGCGTGTTGTCCGAGCCCGCCCAACACGAGCGCTCTCGAGAAGTCGAATTCTGCCACGCCCAACGTTCGAGTGCACGCAGCGGGCGCATTCACGTAGCGCGCTTTGCACCGCGCGCGGCAGACTGCGCCGCGGATTCGTGCGGAGTCGGGCGCGTCGCCGGCGCTTTTCGGCGTGTTCTCGCGTACCGCAGCGCTCGCGCTCGGAGTTTCGTAGGGCACGGAGCTTGCTTTGCGCGGGGCATGGCAATGAAGCGAATGGGTGGTTCGAAGCGCGGAAAACGCGGCTCCAAGCGATCGAGCTCCGGCTCGCGCGGCGGCGGCTCGCGCAGCCGCAGCAGCTCGGGCGGCTCGCGCAGTCGGAGCAGCTCGGGCGGCTCGCGCAGTCGGAGCAGCTCGGGTGGCTCGCGCAGTCGGAGCAGCTCGGGCGGCTCGCGCAGTCGGAGCAGCTCGGGCGGCGCGCGCAGTCGGAGTAGCTCGGGTAGCTCGCCCGGCGGCTCGCGCAGTCGGAGCAGTTCGGGCGGCTCGCGGAGCGGCGGCAGCTCGCGCAGCGGCGGCAGCTCGCGCAGCCGGAGCAGCGGCGGGCGACGCTACGGCGCGAAATCCGAAGAGAAAGTGGAGCGCGCCATGCACGAGATGAAGCGCGGTGAGCTGCGGTCGGGCCGCTCGGGCCGCCGCGTGACCAACCCGCGACAGGCGGTCGCGATCGGGCTCTCCGAGGCCCGTCGTGAAGGCGGAAAGGTCCCGCCGCCACCGAAGGGGCGCGGTCGTGGTCGAAGCAGCGGTCGGGCGATGTCCGGTGGCTAGTTTGGCGCGACTCTCGCTGAATTCGTGGCCGCCGCAGACGCCGGCGGCGCTGCTTCGCTCGCCGGGGGCTCGGCGTCCGGCACGCCATCCGTCCAGAGCTCGGCGACATGGGCACGCACGACTCGTTGGACGTTGGCTCCTCTATCTACCGGATCGAATCCCAGGCCGAAGCTGGTGAGCTTCGACGGTTCGGGATCAAACTGAGCGGATCTCTCGTCATCTCGCCGGGTTACCCGGGGCCGTGGTATTTCGTGGCCCCATGAAATCTGGCCTGCGCATCGGCAGGGTGTCGCTGGAAAAGCACGCTCCGACGGTGATCGCTCCGTTCACGGACCGGACTCCGCCGGCAACGCTGCGAACGGCCGCGGCACGGGGGCTCGATTTGGCGGAAGCTCGCGTCGACCTCTTCGACGATCGGACGAGCGCGCACGTGATCGGTGTCGTGCGGGGCGTAGCCGAGGTCGTTCCCGTCCTCGCGACGCTGCGTTCGTCGAAGGAGGGCGGGCGCTTCGGCGATGACGAAGACGGGCGCGCCGTCCTGTATCGGGAGCTCTTGCCGCATGTGGGCGCCATCGACATCGAGCTCGACGCGCGCGTTCGGGCCAGCGTCGTCCAGGCGGCCCGCCGCCGCAAAGTCCCGGTCGTGCTTTCTCACCACGACTTCGACGGCACCCCGACCGACGCCGTACTCGACGGCGTCGTGGCCCGAAGCCGTGAAGCCGGCGCCGACATCACCAAAATTGCGGCCCTGGTGAAGACCGAGCGCGACGGCGCGCGACTCGCGGCCCTCTTCGCGCGCCACCCGAACGTCCCGCTGGTCGTGATCGGCATGGGCGAGCTCGGCAAGAAAACGCGCATCCTCTTCCCCGCGCTCGGTTCCTTGTTCACCTTCGCCTCACTCGACCGCAGCACTGCGCCCGGTCAGATGAGCCTCGCCGAGACCATTCGCGAGCTCTGCCGCTACTTCCCCGGTTACGCCACGCGCTTCTCGGAGCGCCGTGTCGCCCGCGCGAAGCTGCCGCGAAAACGCTGAGCGCCATCTGGACTCGTCGGATCGAGGGGCGTATGGTCCGCGCATGCAAAGGTCTTTTTTGGGGGCTTTGTCGATCATGAGCGCGCTGTGCGCGTGCGGCGGTTCGCAGCCGCAGCCCGAGTCGGCGGAGGCGCCGGCGGAGAGCGTCGAGACTGCGCCGCCCGCGGCCGCCGCCGAGGAGCCGGCGCCGGAGGCCGAGAAAGCCCCGGAGAAGAAGCCGGAAGCCGAGGTGCCCGAGCCTCAGTTCACCGACAACATGTCCGTCGCCGATGCGATGAAGGCCGTCCCGCAAGGCGCGGATCGCAAGAACATCGAGCAGGAAGCGCTCGCGAAGCCGTTCCAGGATCCGAAGACGTTCGAATCCTGCAAGGTAGGCAGCGGCCACTTCAAGTTGAAGGTCGCCGTCTGGAACGGCAAAGCCGTCGGCGTCGACGTGACGACGACACCCAAGAATCAGAAGCTGACGGACTGCCTGACCGCCAGGATCAAAGAGATCGATTGGCCGGACAAGGTCAAGTCGTTGAACACCGTCGAATTTCAGTTCTGAGGGTCGGAACGACCGTCACGCGCCGGTTCGGTGCCGGCGATCACGAGCACGGCCGCCGCAGTGGCGAGCGACTCTTCCGCGTCGTCGGAGCGACCCGCAAGCTTCAGGATTTCACCGCGCGCTTCGAGCGCCTGGGCGAGCAGGCGCGCTTTCTCTTCACCGAGCAGGTTCACGATGGTCCTCGGCGTGAGCTTCAACAGCATCGCCAGGGGCATCCCGAGCTCCGAGGCGATCGCCTTCTCCACGACTGCGAGACCTTCTTCGGTCTCACCGGAACGAGCACGGCCGAGCGCGCGAGCGATCGCCTCCGCCAGCTTTTGAATCAAGCGCTCGATGTAGTCGCGCCGGAACACCGTACCCGGAGCCACCGTAGCACTACGGTCAGAGAGCCGCTTTTCTTCGGGGACTTGGGGCTTCGCAGGGCAGTGC
>DASXWF010000503.1:0-10805 GCA_036503835.1 Polyangiaceae bacterium
GCCTCCCTCCGCCAGCAACGCATCGTAACGTTCTCGCGAAACCACCTGCAGCACGACTCCGACCGAGCGCGTACCGACGACCGCCACGAGCGGCACCTCGCCCTCGGGCGCGCCCTCGCCGACCTCGACGCGTCCGTTCGCCGCGATGATCATGCCGGGCGCCGGTTTCACGCTGCGGAACGTCGGAGTGATGCCGAGCGTGCAGCCGCGCGCATCGACCACGCTGGCGCTGAACGAGAAGGTCTCGCCGGGTCGGATCAGCTTGCGTGAAGGGCGCACCTCGATGCGCGCAGGCGGGCCGAGCGTGGCGCAGCCGGTGGGTTTGACGGCCGCCTGGGCGGGCGGAGTTTCGGCTTTCGCGGTCGTCGTCGTCGCGGGTGGCGCGCCGGCGTCGCTCGCGACGGTGTTTCGAACGGGGCGAAAGAAACGCGTGCGGCGCACGCTCGCCGTGCAGTTCTGCCCCTGGATCACGAATTGGTACTGCCCGGTTTCGTCGAGCGTCACCAGATCGTCGCCCGCGGTCACCGTCGTGACCACGCTCGCCTGTCGCGGATCGCCCTTGGAGCTCTTGCACGTCGTTCGCCAGCTGCGCGCCCCCGCCGTGTGACCGGTGCGCGCGAGCCCGGGCAGCTGTTCCCAACACTCGCGCGTGCTGTACGTGCGGCCGCCGGCTCCGCTGATCGTGAGCTCGCCGCCGCTCTCCTGAATGGTGGCGGTGCCGCCGGCCAGCCCGCCGCCGGAAGGCTTGGGCCCGCACGCGCTGCCCCAATCACCGATCTTCCACGTCGTCGTGAGCGCCGTCGCCGAATACTGTCCCGAAAGTGACGACGCTTGCGCCGCGACGGCTCCACTTCCGAGAAGCACGAAAAAGAACGCCGCGAGTGGCAAGAAGACGTGTCCGCGCGCGACGAGCCTCATCGGCGACAAATTCTACCGGAAAGATCTGCCGGAAGTTACGGCCTTTGGTTACGATCACGCGTTGACATCGGAATTTGCAGGGTGCTAGCTTGGGCAGCCGCCCGAGGGTTCGCACGTTTTTTCCGGTCGCGATGCTCGTTCGTCCCAGCCAGGCTCGCCCGCTCTCGCGGCTCATCGTCGTTCTCGCCGGTCTGGCGTTTTTCGCCGCACCCTCGCGATCCGCCGCTCAAGTCGCCTCCACCACCCGTGTGAACGAGGGCAACGGCGACGGCTTGGACACGCACCTGTTCCGGCCGGCCCTCGACTCCAAGGGGTTCTTCTCGGTCAACGGGTCGGACATCCTCGGACACACGAACATCAGCTTCGGCCTGGTGCTCGACTACGGCCGCGGCATCATGCGGACGCGGAACGACGCGACGCCGGTCGATGGCGCGATGGTTCCCTGCGAGAACCAGAACTGCCAGATCCTGCCCGGTAGCGACGGTACGGGCGTGCCTTCGCTGGTCCAGAACTCGTTTCAGGGCACGTTCGGCTTCAACTACGGTCTCTTCAACCAGGCCGTCGTCGGCGTGACGCTGCCCTTCGTCCTCATGTCGGGCGACGCGGCCTACCAGATCGGCGAAAACGGCGCGATCTACAACTCCTCGACGCTGGACCGCCAGACCGTCAGCTTCCTCGCGCTGCACGGAAAGTACCGCTTCACCCGGGTCGATCGCGGTCCGGGGCTGGCTCTCTCTCTCCAGGCGGGCATTCCGTTCGGCGACGTGGCCAAGGATCTCGGCGGCGATCCCGGGTTCTGGGTCTGGCCGCAGGGCATTTTCGAACAGCGCTTCGGCTCGACCCAGTGGTTCAAGCTCGGTGTGAACGTCGGCTACCGCCTCCACACCGGCGAAAATCCGCGCTTCCAGGACTCGCTGAACGGTCAGTCCCAGCTCGAGGAAGGGCACCTCGAGTACGGCAACCAGGCGACCTTCGGGGTCGGTCTCTCGATTCGCGCGCTCGACGCGCTCGAGATCATCGCCGAGACCTACGGTACCTACATCACCGGCGGTGAGTCCGACTCGGGCCAGAAGCTCAGCCAGGAGCTCGTCGGCGGCCTCAAGCTCTTCATCGAGAAGAACAGCTTCCTGATGCTGGGCGCAGGCAGCCGCGCCTTCAGCACCGGCTACGCGGCGGCCAACGTCCGCCTGATCCTCGGCTTCGTGTTCGAGCCCTCGATCGGCGACCGCGACGGAGACGGCTACAAGGACGACGTCGACAAGTGCCCCGACGAGCCCGAGGATTTCGACGGCTTCGAGGACGAAGACGGCTGTCCGGATCCCGACAACGACAAGGACGGCATCCTCGACGTCGACGACCGCTGCCCGAACGTCCCCGAGGATCGCGACGGCGATCAGGACGAGGACGGCTGCCCCGAAGGCAAGAAGGACGGCGACCGCGACGGCGACGGCATCCCGGACTCGCGCGACAAGTGTCCCGACGATCCCGAGGACAAAGACGGCTTCGAGGACGCGGACGGCTGCCCCGAGGCCGACAACGACAAGGACGGCATTCCGGACAGCGCTGACCAGTGCCCGGACGACGCCGAGGACAGGGACAAGTTCGAGGACGCGGACGGCTGCCCCGATCCCGACAACGACAAGGACCAGATCCCGGACGTGAAGGACAAGTGCCCGAACGATCCGGAGACGTACAACGGCTTCCAGGATCAGGACGGCTGCCCCGACAAGGGCAAGGTCATCGTCGAGGGCAACGAGATCGTGATCCTCGAGAAGGTCCAGTTCGAGACCAACAGCGCGAAGATCCTGCCGCAGTCGAACGACCTGCTCGACGCCGTCGCCGCCACGCTCAAGGGTCATCCCGAGTTCCTGGTCGTCGAGGTCGCGGGCCACGCCGACGAGCGCGCCAGCGATCAGCACAACTTGCGTCTGACCAAGGCGCGCGCCGCCGCGGTCGTCGAAGCGCTGCGCCTGCGCGGGACGGCGACGAGCCGGCTCGTCTCGCAGGGCTACGGCGAGTATTGCCCGGCCGATCAGGCTTCCAATCCCGAAGCCTGGGAGCGCAACCGTCGCGTCGAGTTCAAGGTCGTGAAGACCGAAGACGGCATGACCGACGTGCAGCGCGGCTGCCCGATCGCGAAGGACAAGGGCGTCAGCCCGCCGCCCGTACGCTAAGGCCGCTGCGGCGCACCGCCGAGGCGTCGTTCCCCGGGAACGGCGGGGGAACATTCGCCGGCGACCGACGTAGAGAGTGGTGTAGACGTCGAGAGGCGAGGAGTCCGATGACGCGAAACTACGTTTGGAGCGGCCGCGCGAGTTCGGAGGGAGGGCCGATTCTGGTGGCCGACGCGGACGCGTACGGACACTGGAGCGGAGCGAAGGCAACGTGGTCGAACGACGGCCCCTATCGGGTTCATTACTACGGTCCGCTCGTGGAACGGTTGCCGGCGAAGCTGCAACCGAGCGGAGCGGATGAATGGCACCAGTATGCAGTGTGCTCCGGCATCGAAGCGGCGCGCGCGTACGTGGCCGAGCTTCGCGCCGAGGCGCAGCGCCTCGAGCCCAAGCTCGCGGCTCGCGAGCAGTCGGCGATGTCGACGGACGAGATCGCGGCCAAGGCACGCGCCGCGAGCACGTCCGAATCGGCCATGAATGATTGGCTCACCTCGTGGCGCGACCACATGGAGCAGGGCGTCGATCTGCTGCTCGGCGACGAGCGCCTGCTTCACGTCGATGCTTCGCCCGAGACCGATTATGCGAAGGCCTGCGAGGCGCTCACGGGAGACGTGGCGTTCGTGAAGGTCGGGCAAGCGTCGGGTGTCGTCTGGGAGACCGCGGGGCCGGGGACGGCGGACATCGGGCGGGAGAAAGACGGGTTCGTGCTGTTGATCGCCGGGGAGGGGAGCGGTGATGAGGAGGACGAGGACGAAGGGGACGACGACGACGGAGACGAGGACGACGGAGACGAGGACGACGGAGACGAGGACGACGGAGACGAGGACGAAGGGGACGACGACGAAGGGGACGACGACGAAGGGGACGACGACGAAGGGGACGATGACGACGATGACGACGAGGAGAGCGAACGCATCGGCCGCGCCGCTCGCGAGCACGTCGCCAACGTCTCGCCCGACGACGAGGAGGACGCCGGGACCATTCGGTTCTCTGCCGGCTGCCTTGCCGTAGTCTGGGCACCGGTGACCCCCGAGGATATCGTCGGCCAGGGTTCCACTGCCGACGACGTCACTCGTGCACTTCGCGCCGCTTCGAAAAAGTCCCCGCCCGCGCAGCTCCGGGCCCATGGCTCCCCGGTCGGTTCGGTCGTGCTCCTTCCTCCGGGCGAGTATCGGGTGCGCAGCGGTGAGTACGAAGGCGGTGCGTACAGCTGTCGCTGGTTGCGCATTTCAGCGATCTGACCTCGAGAGCGCAGCTCACGGCGCTTGGTTCGGGGTCTGCCAGCGCAGCGGGCCGCGAGCGAGGCGGTCGGCGCTCGCGCCGCCGCCCTCGGCGACCAGGGCCTCGCCGTTCGTCGCGAGCGCGAGCGGGCGGCCGGTCACGCTCCCGAGCTCCCGGGGTTCGGCGAGGTCGAAGATGCGCGAGCCCACCGCTACGCGCGGGCCGTCCGTGACGACGTTCGCCAGTCGTTCGATGTTGCCCGGGAGCGCCGACTCGCGTCCCGAATGGCCGTCGAAGAAGAAGAGCTTGTCGGCGCGGCGCACGAGCGCGCGCGCGCCGCTCGTCGCGATCACGCGGTCGCCGGGCGTGAGCGGGAGCGCCAGGCGGCGTTCCAGGTCGACCAGCAGCGCTTCGGAGCCGGGGTAGAGCGGGAACAGGCGCAGGGGCGCTTCGGGCGAGCGATCGAAGAAGGCGGGCTGGATGAAGACGCCGAGCTCGAGGCGCGAGGTCGGCGACAGCAGCTCGACCGCGGCCTTTTGCGGGTTCTTGCCGCCGGTGCAGGCGACCAGCAGCACGTCGCGCTCGGGATCCGAGTGCAGGATGCGCGCTCCGCAGTCGGCGCCCGAGAAGAGCCGCCGGCCCTTGCTCCGCTGGAGGTAGAGCGCGCCGTCCGCGGCTCTCGAAATCCACGCGCTCCCGAAGGAAGCCGCGAACTCGGGCGCAGGCGCCGCGCGTGCTGCGTCGCGAGGCACGATGAAGGTGCTCGGACGGTCGCCGTTCTCGACGCTCACGGCGAAGCGCGGGACGGGTCCCTGGCAGCGGAGCCGCGGGCGCTTCGCGACGCGCGCCGGCCAGTCGAGGCGGCCGTTCTCGGTCGTGTCGAGGTCGACGGACGAAACCACGAGCTGCGCGCCGGTGCCGTCCCAGGAGAAGCGCCACACGTCGCCCGGGAGCGCGGCGACGACGCGTTCGGCTCCGCTCTCGAGCGTGCGCAACACCAGCTCACGCTGGGGCGTCGCGCGCACGTACGCGAGGATCTCGCCGCGCGGGTCGAAGGCGAGCGCACGGTGCTGCCGATGGGCGAGCGTGTCGTCGCGGTCGTCGAAGCCGAGCGCGCCGAGGTCGAGTCGCTCTTCGCGCGTCACGTCGACGACGGAGACCGATTTCCCCTGGCGCACGACGACGTAACGACCGGTCGGGTCCGACGCGAGCAAGTCGTCGATCGCCTCGACGGCGCGCCCTCCCACGATCAGCTCGCCGCGGAGCGCATCGCCGCCGAGCGCGCCGCCCGCGCCGACTTTCACCTCGATGCGACCGTTCCCGTCGGTGTCCGCGCGAGCCGTGCAGGCGACGATCCAGCGGCCGCCGCGGCCGGCGCTTTCGAGGGTGACGGGAACGGGATCGGCGAGCTCGGCGAGAGGGCCCGGTGGGGGGGCCGGGGGAGGCGGGAGCTTGGCCCGGGGCGGCTCGGGCTCGGGCGCGTCGCGCGCGGGCAGGATCGGACGGAGGGCTTTCGGTGGGGGGGCCGGGGGCGCAACGACCTGGGCCTGCGCCACGCCGCAGGCGAGCGGCAGGAGGCAGAGGGGGAGGAGGCGGCGGCGCGGGGCGGGCAAGGGATTGTCGGGTACCATAGGCCGGGCATGCGAAAATTCCCTCTTTTCTGGCTAAGCCTGCTGCTCGGGGGCGCCTCGGCAGGCTGCGGGAGCAAGGGCTCGGTGGCACTGACCGTGATCGCCGACAATCCGGAGGTCACCGTCGAGTCCGGCGTGCTCGCGTCGGAGGTGGCGGGGAGCTTTCGCGTGGAGCTGACCCTCGGCGAATACGCCGAGGACTCGACCAGCGTCTCGCTGGGCGCGTTTTCGATCCAGCGGGACGCGGAGGACGTCTTGTCGCCGCTCTCGCTCGGAGGACAGACCTTTCCGGTCATCGTCGACGTTGGAGCCTCGAAGTCCTTCACCCTCACATTCTTGCAGGACGGCACGCCCGAGGAGGGTAAGTCCCTGTGCGAGGGTGATCTGGAGCTCGTCGGAAGCTTCACGGATTCGCTGAGCGGCGACCGGCCGACCCCGGCGCGCACGGCGGCGTTCGAGCCGAGCTGCGACTGAGCGAGCGCGCTTTCGAGCGCTCGAGCTCAGTCGTCGCCGCGCGGAGGGCGCCACGAGGGGCGAGTCGAAGCGGGCGCGGCCGGCGTGTCCGACGGCGCTGCGGGCGGCGGCTCCGTGCTCTTGCGGCGCTCGGTGATTTCGATGCCGAGCTTCGGGTTCAGGATGCGGGAGACTTCGTCGCTCAGACTCGGCACCACGCGCGGTGCCAACGGTCGTCGCGAGGTGGGCGCCGGCTCGGGCGCCGGCGGGGGCGCCGTGGAGGCGCGGCGGAAGCGCGCGTCGACGCGCGCGCGGTCGGGGAGGATCTCGGTCTCCACGCGCAGCGGATCGGTGTGCGCCTCCCGCGCGAAGCGTTCCGCCGCGTGGATCGCGCCGGCGGCGACGTGACCCAGGATCCGCGTCGCGCGCGGCCGGCCCACTACGCCGACGGTCAGCGAGAAGCCGAACGGCGTGCGCGAAAGCTCGAACGTCACGGACGCATCGATGAACGGGTGCTCGAGCGGTCCCCGCAGGCGCGCGATCGTGCCGAAGAGATCTCCGACGCGCACGGCCGCGGCGGCCTGCACGAGCTGGCGCGCGAACATCTCGCACGCGACGCGCTCGAGCAGCTTGCCGGAAGCGTCGCCGAGCGCCTGCTCGAACGCCTGGACCGTTTCCTCGCCCTCGTCGAGGGGAACCGCGTCGAGCGCGGCGCTGGCGCGCAGCCGGTCGAGCGAGAGGTTCGCTTTGAAGCGCTCGGGAACGCGTTGCGGCAGCGCAGCGACGGCTGCGGGTCCGAGCTCGCGTTCGGCCGCCTCGAGCAAGTTCCGCAGGAACCAGGCTCTGAGGCTTTGGACGCTCACGGCTTCTTGACCTCCGCTCGAGCTTACCTCTGTTCCAGGGCTGCGAGCAGGTCGTTCACGAGATCCGAAGTTTCCTCGATGCCCACGGCGAGCCGGATCAGCGCCGGATCGATGCCGATGGCGGCGAGCTGCTCGGGCGTGGCCTCCGAGTAGCTCATGATCGCGGGCTGCTCGATCAGGCTCTCGACGCCGCCGAGCGACGGGGCGATCGCCGGGATCTTGCAGGCGTCCACGACGCGCGAGGCCGCCGCTCGGCCGCCGCGCACGACGAAGCTCACGACGCCGCCGCCGCCGCTCATCTGCTGGCGCGCGACCGCGTAGGACGGATGGCTCTCGAGCAGCGGGTAGTAGACGCGCTCCACGCCCGGGTGCTGCTCGAGGGCGCGCGCCACGGCGAGCGCCGTCGCGTTCTGGCGCTGCACGCGCAGGCCGAGCGTCTTGATGCCGCGGATGCACAGGAACGCGGCGTGCGGGTCGAGCACGCCGCCGAGCACGCCGCGCGCGTCGCGCAGGAGCGAGACCAGGTGGCTCGGCCCGACCGCCACGCCGCCGAGCACGTCGTTGTGCCCGGCCAGGTACTTCGTGGCGCTGTGGATCACGAGATCCACGCCGTGCTCGAGCGGATGGCAGTTCACGGGCGTCGCGAACGTCGAGTCCACGAGCGTACGGACCTTGCCGTGGCGCCTCGTGATCGTCGCGAGCTTGCCGAGATCGATGCAGAACAGGAAGGGGTTGGTCGGCGACTCGCTGATGACCAGGCGCGTGTTCGGCTTGAGCGCCGCCTCGAGCGCCGCGAGGTCGCCCGCCGGTACCGTGCTGTGCTCGATCCCGAGGCGGTTCAAGACCTGCGTCACGAACTGACGCGTGCGCCGGTAGCAGTCGTTGAAGAGGACGATGTGCTCGCCGGCCTTCACGAGCGAGAGCACGGCCGTCGTGATGGCGGCCATCCCGCTCGCGAAGGCGACGCCGTCGTCGGCGCCCTCGAGCGCGGCGACGCGCACCTCGAGCTCCCGCACGGTCGGGTTGCCGTAGCGGCCGTATTCTTCGCGCTCCGGATCGGGGTCTTCGCCGCGCATGTAGCGTTCGAGCGCGGCCGTGCTCTCGAAGGTGTAGGTCGCGGTCTGCGCGATGCTCGGCGCGAGCGTGTGATGGGGGCGCTCCGCGGCGGGCAGGCCCGCGTGCACGGAGCGCGTCGAATCGGCCGGTCCGCGCTCCTTCACGGAGTCCCTCCCGCGAGCTCGTGCTTCACGCGCAGCACGATGGTTTCGACGGCGCCGGCGAGCGGCAGGAGCTCGGCCTTCTTCGGGTCGGGCTCGCTGCGCGGCTTGAGCTCCACCACGCCGTTCTTCAAGCTCTTGGCGCCGATCGTGACGCGCAGCGGGATGCCCACGAGGTCGGCGTCCTTGAACTTCACGCCCGGCCGCTCCTCGCGATCGTCGACGAGCACCTCGATGCCCGCCTGCTCGAGACCGTGCTCGAGGATGGCGGTCGCCTCCACGACCTCCGCGTCCTGGCCGAGCGGCACGATGTGCACCTGGTAGGGCGCGAGCGACATCGGCCAGCGGATGCCGTTGTCGTCGTGGTACTGCTCGACGACGGTCGCGACCAGGCGCGACACGCCGATGCCGTAGCAGCCCATCACGATCGTCTGCTCCTTGCCGGACTCGTCGAGGTACTTGCCGCCCATCTGCGCCGTGTAGCGCGTGCCGAGACGGAAGATGTGTCCCGCCTCGATGCCGCGGTAGACGGCGAGCGGCGCGCCGCAGCTCGGGCAGGCGTCCCCCGCGCGCACGCTGCGGATCTCGGCCGTTTCGCCCGAGAAATCGCGCCCGTGCTCGACGTGGAGCAGGTGGTAGTCGGTGGCGTTCGCGCCCGTGACGGCGTCGTGCACGCTCGCCGCGTCGCGATCGACGATCACGCGCCCGCGAAACTCGACCGGTCCCGCGAAGCCGACGGCCGCGCCGGTCGCCTTCTCCACGTCCGCCGCGCCGGCGAGGTGCACCTCCGCGACGCCGAGCGCGCGCGCGAGCTTCACGTCGTTCACCTCGTGGTCGCCGCGCACGACCGCGAGCACGAGCTCGTTGCCGGCGAGGTACACGAGGCTCTTCAGGAAACGCTCGGGGCTCGTCTTCAAGAACTTCGACACGTCCTCGATGCTGCCCGCGCCCGGCGTGTGCACGCGCTCCACGGGCGCGCTCGCGGCCCCGCCCGTCTCCGGCAGCGGGCGTGAGCCCGCGACCTCGAGGTTCGCCGCGTAGCTGCAGCTCTCGCAGGCGGCGAGCAGGTCCTCGCCGCTCTGCACGAGCACCTGGAACTCGGCGCTGCCCGAGCCGCCCATCGCGCCCGAATCGGCGCTGACCATGCGGTATTTCAGGCCCATCCGGTCGAACATGGCCGTGTACGCGACGCGCATCGTCTCGTAGCCGCGGAGCGCGTCGTCGTCGTTCACGTGGAACGAGTACGCGTCCTTCATCGTGAACTCGCGGCAGCGCAGGAGGCCGCTGCGCGGCCGGGCCTCGTCCCGGAACTTGGTCTGGATCTGGTAGAGGTTCTTCGGAAGGTCGCGGTAGCTCTTCACTTCGCGGCGCACGAGATCGGTGATGATCTCTTCGTGCGTCGGGCCGAGGTGATAGTCGCCGCGCTTGCGATCCTTCATCCGGAACAGCGTGTCGCCGAAGCTCTCCCAGCGGCCGCTCTCCTGGAAGTACTCGGCGGGGAGGAGCGCGGGGAGCAGGACTTCTTCGGCGCCGGAGCGATTCATCTCTTGGCGGATGATCGTCTCGATCTTGCGCAACACGCGCACGCCGAGCGGCAGGAAGCTGTAGATGCCCGCGCCCACGCGGCGCACGAAGCCGGCGCGGAAGAGCAGGATGTGACTTTTGCTCGTCGCGTCGGCGGGAGCTTCCTTGAGGGTCGGGAGGAGGGCGTTGCGGTAGCGCATTGGGATGAAAGGTGAAGGGGCGGAAACCTAGCGCAGCCGCCCGCTCTCGGGCGTTTCTGCCTCGCGCTTCCTTGCCACGTGATGGGTCATGAGCTGATGGATCTCATCCGGGTCCCAGCGCGGCTTCCAACAAAAAACCCAATTAATTCAAATGTTAAGCTATTTACGACTTGCCGTATCGGAAATGTCGGGTACACCGTGCGGTCCCGGCTCGGGCTAGTTTCCCGCCGGGAACCACCGAGCAATGACCACCGTTTCGAGCTGGAAAGAGCAGTTGAAGGGCGCGATCCGCGAAGACTGGGCGCGCGAGATCGACATTTACGAGACTCAGATCGAGCTCCGGAAGAAGGGCAAGCTCGACGAGAAGCTCTTCGCCGAGACGCGCCTGCGCCGCGGCGTGTACGGGCAGCGCTACGACAACAGTCAGCGTCACGACGGCGAAAAGACGCAGGTGCTCACGTTTCCCCAGAGCCCCCTGACGAAGGGCCCGAACACCGCGTTCGACGCGCCCGGGATGATGCGCATCAAGATTCCCTTCGGCCGCGTCACGCCCGAGCAGCTCGAGGTGCTGTGCGACCTCGCCGAAGAGTACTCGGACCAGATC
>DASXWF010000504.1:0-5482 GCA_036503835.1 Polyangiaceae bacterium
TTAGAACTCGCCGCGCACCGCGAGCGACATCAACAGCGACGTATCGTCCGTCGGCTCGTCCCCGCCCCAGGTGAACTCCCGCAAGTTCGTCTTCAAGAGGTCGAACGCCCCCGTGACCTGAAACCGCAGCAAGAAGCCGAGCACTCGGTTCGTCGGCGCGCCCTGGGTCGCGAGCAGCACGCGGCCGCCGACCATCCACGACGACAGCGGCGAGACCTCGCGATCCCCCGTCCAGTATTGCCCGCGCGGTCCGCTCACCGGCTCGCCGCCCGTGTAGTCGTCGCTCCAGAACAGCGCGCCGCTCTGGTTGTAGTAGCGGCCGTGCACGAGCACCCGTAGCCCCTGCGTCAGGTACTTCTCGGCTTCGAGCTCGTAGGTCTGGCCGAAGATGTCCCAGGTGTCGCGATACAAACGCACCCCGCCGCTGAACGCCGTCTGAAAGCCTCGCCAGAAATACTTGCCGCGCAACGACACGGCGCCGCGCGCGCGATTGTCGGGATGGTTCTCGAGCGCTTCTTGTCCGGCCGATGCGATCACCACGCCGCGATACGGATTCTCGAGGAAGCCGTGCTGGAGCGAGGCGGTGAGCACCGCCTGGGTGGCGATCACGGGGGTCCAGGCCTGGGTCCAGGCGGCCTGAAAGTTGTCGATATCGACGTCGCGCGAGGCGCGATTGGCGGCGCCGGTGAAGCACCCTTCCGAGCTGTCGAGGCGCGTGCGTTGCGAGGGATCGGTGCTCGGCGTGTAGGCCGAGGTGCAAACCTCGTCGAAGCCGCGGCCGTACGACAGCGCGATTTCGGTGTTTTTCTGGAAGAAGTCGGTGCTCGCGCCCACCGAAAGGCCGTGCGAGCGGTAGTCGCTTTCCGTGCCGTACGAGTAATCGACCGAGAGGCGGGTGTCTTTTCTGATGAGGCCGAGGCCCCCGCCCACGTGATGGCGGGTGTCGTGGAAATCCGTGGCGCCGCTCGTGATGTCGGCGACCGGGCCGCTCTTCAACGCTTCGGTCGCACCGGTGACGATGTCCGCTTCGTAGGCCGCGTGCACGTCGAGCCACTCGACCGGCTGCACGGCGAGGTCGACGGCGGGATTGAAGACGAGCAGGTGGCTTTCCTTGGAGGGCTCGTAGAGGATCGTCGTCCTCACGTCCGCCTGCCCGACCTGGGCGCGCGCGGGCAGCGTCGACCCGAGGCCGGCGAGCAGCAGGCTCGCGAAGCGCGTCCGCTGGAGAAGCGTTCGGATCAGTTGCACCCGCAGCCGCCTCCGCGAACCGAGCCGCCCCCGAACGAGGACTCGCGGTTCTCGAGCACGTGATCGGTCGCGGCCTTCTCGCCCGGCTCGCCTTCGAAGCGCATGGTCGGATCCGCGAGCACCGCGCGCTGCTCGGGCCGCACGGTGGCGCAGGCGGACGAACCGAGCGCGGCGACCAGCGCGAAGAGAGTGATCCCGAGCGTTCGGAGCAAGCTCCACGGCGCCAGGGCGGCGGTATTCTCGGAGTTTTTCTGCATGAGCGTGCCCTCGTTCAGAAGTAAGAGCCGAGCCCTCCGGTGTAGCTCTGCACGTTCCGGTAGCGATCCTCGGTGAAGAGCACGAAGTCGCTGAACTCGAGCCTGACGAGCAGGCGGAAGCGCAGCGAAACCAGGAAGCCGCCGCCGACGCGCGCGTGGAACCACGAGCGCTCCTGCCGGATGTTCTCTTCCTTCGGGTTCTCTTCCATGCCGCCCATGCCGAGCAGCATGAACGGCGCGATCGCCCAGTCGGGCGCGACGTTCAGCGCGAAGGCGCCGCCGTACAGGATGCGGCGGCTGTCCGCCTGCAGCGCGAGGCCGATGTACGGTTCGAACGCGATCGCCGGAGCGATCACCCAGGCCGGCCGCGCTTCCGTGAATCCATCGCCTTCGAAGACTCCGCCCATCAGCGCGAGCCCGGCGTTCGCGTCCTCGAGCGCAGGCGGCGCGAACAGGCCCGGCTTGCCGGGCGCGTCGGCGTCCTCCTGATTGACCGCGACGGGTTCGACGGTGTCGCCGAGCACGTACGCCGTGCGCCCGTCCGGCAGCAGCACCTCCAGCCAGTAACCGCTGGTTTCGCGCGGCTCGATCAGGAACGCGTCGCCGCGGCGCGCGCGGTGGATCACGCGATACGAGACGCCCGGCCCCGCGCGCAGCTCGGTCTCGGCGACGACGACGCGCGCGAACACGTCCGTGTCGTCGTCTTCGGCGACCGCGACGGCCGGCACGAGCAACGCCGCGCACAGGGAAGCAGCGAAAAGCAGGCGTTTCATTGCGTGGTCACGCGCTGCGACCATTCGCGGATCGCGTTGGCCGCATCACTGTCGTCGGCGAAGATCTTGCGCGGGTGCTCGAGTCGCTGCAGCGGGCGCTGCAGGAGCGGCGCCGTTTCCGGATCGCGTTTCATGCGCGCCTGCGACGTCTGGTAGTTGAGGCGCGCCGGGGTGGGAATGGCCGTCGTGGGGACGTTGCCGTCGCAGCTGGCCGCGACCAGCGGCGTATACTCGGTGAGCCGGAAGGAGGTCACGCTGTAGTGGCAGCCGTTGTTGCCGTCGCCCTGCCCCTGGTCGCCCGGGCCGCAGCTGCTCGCGGCGATCGTGCGAGGTTCGACCTGGCAGTAAAAGAACGCCTCGTCGAAAACCAGATCGGCGATGCTGTAGTCGGCGCCCGGGTCGACGGTGGTCGGCAGGAGGCCCTCCTCTCCGCACGCGCCCAACACCATCGCGAGCCCGAGCAGAAATGCGCTCGAGCCGGCGCGAGCCGCGATCGTCATCACAGCTCGTTACGCTAACAAACCCCGCGCGCCGACGCGCCTCGAATCCGTCGCCCGGCCGTACGGTTTGACACACACTCTGCGCGAACACGCGACAGGCTGCACACCCGGAAACGGGGGTTTGCCGGTGCGCGCACCCCCGCCCTGGTATGGACGCCTCCCACCTAAATAATCAGATCGTGAACTAGGGCTTGAACTCCGGTCACCAGCTCCGCTAACTCTTTGCGCCCGGGCCACGACTTGTGGCATGGTTACCTACACGCACCTACATCACCTTGGGGCCCCTGCCCTCGGCAGCTTGTCCGGACGGAGACCGAAAGATGAAGTTCAGCCCTTATCTGCTCGCTGTCATCCCCTGCGTCGTTCTCGCAGCCCAAGGCGCCTTCGGCGCCCAGCTTGCAGTGCTCGGTGTCACTCTCGGTATCTTCTTCGGAACGCTGTCGCTCGGCCGCTCCGGTGAGAGTAGCGCGACCACGACGCACCACTGACTTCGCCTCCTCAGAGCCAGTCGCTGTCGGCGCAGAGCGTGCGGCTCAAGCGCTTCGATGAGCTTACGCTGCACGATGTCGAGGCGATCCGCCTGATCCTGAGCGGCGGGTCGGTCGTCGACTGGCACCGCCTGAATCTGCAGGGCCCCGAACACGCCCGGCGCCTCATCGAAAACCACGAGCTCTCGCTGTCGGACCCGAAGGATCTCGCCTTCGCCGAGCACGTGAAGCGCGAGGCCGTGAGCTACCTGCGGCGCCATTTCTCGTTCTCGATCCCGAAGCCGGTCGAAGAATCGAGCATCCAGGACCTGCTGGTCATGGCCTCGGGCAAGGGCCATCGCCAGCTCTGCGCCTGCACGATCCTGAAGACCGTGCAGATCATCAATCACATGGCCGGCCGCGAGCTCCTGTTCCGGCTGCCGGTGAGCGATCGCGACCTCTTCCACCTGGTGGAGGAGAAGGTCTACCGCGTGGTCGGCACCATGCTGAGCGAGGGCTTCCCGATCACCGAGTTCATCGGTGGTCGCAAGAACCTCGACTCGACCTACACGAAGCTCCTCTCCAAGCCGGAAGCCACCGCCGCCGCGCTGTACGACAAGCTGCGCTTCCGGATCGTGACCAAGGCGCGCGACGACATCCTGCCCGTCGTGCTTTACCTGACCGATCGTCTCTTTCCGTTCAACTTCGTGGTGCCCAAGCAGAGCACCAACACCATCTTCCACTTCCGTAGCTACTGCGAGGCTCACCCGAACCTCGCCGGGATGGTTCCCGAGTTCCAGGGCACCCTCGACGACGATCTGACGCCCGGCGACAACCGCTTCAGCGCCAAGACCTACCGGGTGATCCAGTTCGTGACGGACGTGCCGGTGCGCGTGCCCCAACACCTGATGGAGCTTGCGCCGCCCGGATCGGAGCAGCTCGGGCCGCTCGTCTACATGCTCTGCGAATTCCAGGTGCTCGACGCCGAAAGCGAGGCCAAAAACGAGACCGGCGACGCGAGCCACGATGCGTACAAGCAGCGCCAGCGCGAGGCCGTGTTCCGGCGGCTGAGGCTCGGCAGCCGCGGCGAGGGTTGATCCCGCCCGCGCTTCGGCGGTCGCCCTCGCCCCGGGAAAACGGCGGTTCGGCCCTCGAAAACCCGGGGCACGAGCAAAAATCAATGGTACTACCCTGCCCATGAGGCTCCACGCGGCCAGGGTTCCCCAGATTGCGCAGGAGATGGTGACGGCCCTGGTGAAGGGCAAGGACATCGAGACCGAGTCGCCGCAAGAGGTGCGCGCCGACATCGAGTCCGTCCTGCAGCAGTACATCAAGGACGAGCAGGCCGTGAGCGAGCGGGCCAAGGAGATGCTGACGGCCCGCGGGCTCTCGCAGACGGAGTTCAACCGGGTGAAGAAGCTCGTGGCCGACGAGCGGCACATCAAGCTCGGCGACGACGCCATCGACTACTTGCTCGACCAGCTGGTCGAAATGTTGATGCACTCGGCGAACGTGGAGGAGATCTTCGCGGAGGACTTCGAGCTCCGCCGCAAGATGCGCGATCCGCTGCGCAAGCAGCTCGCCGAAGAGCAGGCGCTCGAAGAGGAGATCCGCGGCCAGCTGCGCCACGTCCAGGAGGGGACGGGGATCTGGGAAATCGAATACCGGCGCATGGCGGAAGACATCAAGCGCCGCCGCGGTTTGTAGGCGGGCGGGTGGCTGGGACCGAATGCGGAGCATGACGGGCTATGGCAGCGGGGAGGCCTCACTCGGTGCCGGGCAGGTCACGCTCGAGCTCCGGGCGCTGAATCACCGCTTCGTGGAGGTGCGCGTGCGCCTGCCTCCGGAGCTCGGCGACTTCGGCTCGTTCCTCGAGCAGGTGGTGAGGGAGCGGCTCGATCGCGGGCGCATCGACGTGGCGGTGCGGCTGACCAGCGCGGCCCTTCCGCCGGCGCGCTTCTCGCGCGAGCGGGCGCGGGCGCTCTACGGCGCGCTCACGGAGCTGCGCGACGAGCTCGCCCCCGGCACCGAGCTCTCGCTCGCTACCCTCGCGGGTTTTTCGGAGCTGCTGCTCGAGCCGGCGCTCGCCGACGTCGAGGCGATCCGGCGCGCGCTGCTCCAGGCGCTCGAGGGCGCGCTCGCCCAGCTCTGTGCGATGCGCCAGGCGGAAGGTGCCGCGCTCGGACGGGAGCTCGAGGACCGGCTCGCCCAGGCGCGAGCGCTCAGCCGTTCGATCC
>DASXWF010000505.1:0-1725 GCA_036503835.1 Polyangiaceae bacterium
ACGGCGCTGTTCGGGCTACGGCGCGCAGGCATCGCGCCGAACGAGCTCGCGGGCATCGTCTTTACCCACCTGCACGGCGATCACGCCGCAGGATTTCCGCTCTTCGTCATCGACGCGCTCTACAATTCGTTGCGAGCGACCGAGCTGTCTGTGCTCGGCCCCGTGCTCACGCGCGAGGTGCTCGATGCGCTGCTCGTTGCGACGTACGGCGACGTGAAGGCCGACGTGGCGCGCCTGCGCCTCCTGTTCGACGAGTTTCTGCCGGGGGAGACGCGGCAGGTCGCAGGCTACGAGATTCGTGCCTTCGAGGCCGACCACATGAAGCCGCCGCACCGTCCGCTCTGCCTGCGCGTTACGGACGCCGCGGGAAAGAGCGTCGCGTTTTCGGGCGACACGCGCCTGTGTCCCGGGCTGTTCGAGGCCGCCGAGGGCGCCGAGCTGCTCGTCGCCGAGTGCACGCGGCTCGCGCCTCCGGCCGGCCACCACTGCACCTTCGAGGAGTGGCGCGAAGCACTCCCGCAGGTCCGCGCGCGCTCGGTGCTGTTCAGTCACCTCGGCGCCGACGTGCGCGCCCGTGCGGCCGAGCTCGCCGCGGAACAAAGCGGACCGGTGCGCTTCGACTTCGCCGACGACGGGCTGGTCGTCACGCTCTGAAAATCCGGACGGCTACGCCCGGTGCTCGGCGAGCGCCTTCAGGCAGTCGTAGGCCGCGTACTTGTAGCTGTCGGCTAGCGTCGGGTAGTTGAACACCATCTCGATGAACAGATCCACGGTCCCTCCGAGCGATACCGCGACCTGCCCGATGTGCACGAGCTCGCTCGCGCGTTCGCCGATCACGTGGACGCCGAGCAGCTTGCGCGTGGCCGTTTCCACGATGAGCTTCGTGATGCCCTCGAGATCGCCGGTGATCTTGCCGCGCGGATTCTCCGCGAAGAGCGCGCGGCCGGCCACGTAGCGGATGCCCTTCTCGCGGCAGGATTCTTCGGTCTCGCCGAAGCTCGAGACCTCGGGGATGGTGTAGATGCCGTACGGCATCGTGATGGCCACCTCCTGCTTGTAGGTGAAGCCGAAGGCGTGGCAGATGGCGACGCGGCCCTGCTCCATGGAGACCGACGCGAGCGCCGGGAAGCCCACGATGTCGCCGGCAGCCAGGATGTGCGGCACGCGCGTGCGGAAGTGCTTGTCCACGGGCAGGTAGCCGCGGGAGTCCGCCTCGAGGCCCGCTTTTTCCAGGCCGAGGCCGGCGGTGTTGCCGCTGCGGCCGGCGGCGAACAGGAGCTGCTGCGACTTCAAGATGCGGCCGTCGCCGAGCGTGGTCTCGACGCCGTCCGCGACCCGCCGTGCCCCTCTCCAGCGCTGATTCTGCACGAGCACGATGCCGAGCCGCTCCATGGCGGCGCGCAGGCGTCGCACGATCTCGAGGTCCAGGAAGGGCAAGATCTCGCTCCGCGCGTCGACCAGCGTGATCTTGGTGCCGAGCGCGGCGAACATGCAGGCGTACTCGCAGCCGATCACTCCGCCGCCGAGCACGGTCATCGACGTGGGCAGCTCGTGGATGGTGAGGATCTCGTCGCTGTCGTGAATCCAAGAATCCTCGAAGTCCATGTCCGCGGGACGGTGCGGCTTCGACCCGGTCGCGATCAGGATGAACTCGCCGGTCACGCGGCGCTCGCCGGAGCTCGAGGTGACGGCGACGGTGCGCGCGTCCTCGAAGCGGGCGCTGCC
>DASXWF010000506.1:0-13105 GCA_036503835.1 Polyangiaceae bacterium
CTGACCGGCCGGCGACGACAGGAGCGCGAAGGGGTCACGACGACTCCGAAGCGCGACTCCAGCGCGCGCTTCGCTGCACGTGCGCGCTCGCCGAGCACGAACGTCGTGTTCCGCGATGCGCATCGGACTGCGAGCATCGAGTCACCCGATCACGGTCGTCGGGCCGATCTCTCGAAACTGACTGCGCCGAGTTCCCGGGAGCCTGGAAATGCAGGCGCCGTGGTCGTTGCAGGTTGTCCCATACCTCGAGGACGGAGCGAAACGCGTTTCGAAGCCGCGAGTGTGTGCGCAGAGGTGCGAGAAGAGTAGGGATCCCAACTGCTTCTTGCTTGACCAGCGTACGACCTCTCCCTAGCCTCGTGGTGGCGACGGCGCCCGCGTTGGCGCGCCCGCAGTGTAGGAGGACGTCTTGACATTGTTGCGTCGGTTCCGGGGTCGATCGGCTTTCAATCTCGCAATCATCATTCCGCTCGCGTGCGCCAACATCGTTGCGTGCGGCGACGATGAGGATGATGTGAACACCGCCGGCACCGGCGGAACGACAAGCAAGGGAGGATCGGGGGGCAAGGCTGGCTCGACCAGCAAAGCTGGCTCGGCCGGCAAGGGCACGAGCGGCGACGGCGGCTCGTCCGGCAGCGGCAAGGGCGGAACCGCCGGGTCGAGCGGGAGCTCGAGCGGTAGCGCGGGCACCAACGCCGGCAGCAGCGGCAGCAGCGGGACTGGTGGCGGCGGAAGCGGCGGCACGACCGGCGGAACCGCTGGCGATGGCGGCTTCGGTGGCGAGGTCGGTGGCGAGGGCGGCGAGTTCTTCGGCGGCGCGGCTGGCGAAGGCGGCTCCTCCGGGACATCGACCGCAGGTACTGCCGGAACCGCGGGCTCGAACGCGGGCACCTCGGGTGGAGGCAGCGGCGGCACTGCGGGCACGGCTGGAAGCAGCGGCACCGCGGGCACGAGCGGCGGCACTGCGGGCACCGCGGGCACGAGCGGCGGCACTGCGGGCACTGCTGGCACGACCGGCGGCACTGCAGGAAGCGGCGGTACGTCGGGGACTGCGGGCAGCGGAGGCACGAGCGGCACTGCGGGTACGAGCGGTAGCGGTACCGGCGGCGCTGGTAGCGGCGGTGGCGGTACTGGCGGCGGCGATAGCGGAGGCACGAGTGGCACTGCGGGCACGAGCGGTGGCGGTACTGGCGGCGCCGGTAGCGGTGGTGGCGATACTGGTGGTGCTGGCAGCGGCGGCGCCGGCAGCGGCGGTGGTGGTACGGGCGGCACCGGCGGCTCAACCAACTTGATCGCAAACGGGACGTTCGACACCGGGACCACCGGCTGGAGCATCATCTACGGTGCCGGCACGCTCGGGCCGAGCACTGCACAAACGCACACGGGCACCGGCAGCCTCGTCACCCTCACGCGCGGCGGTGGATACGCGGGACCGTCCACCAGCATCCTCGGTATCGTGACCTCAGGGTTGAGCTACCACGTTTCTGCGTGGGTAAGGCTCGTCACGGCAGACCCGGCGCCGACGGCCAACGCCACGATCACCATCTATAGCGTCTGCAATGCCGCCAACGGCTACCTGCCGGTCGTCTCCAACATCGCGGTTACGTCTACCGGTTGGACGCAGCTCCAGGGCAACTTCACGGCTCCTACCTGCGCCACTGGGTTCACGCAGCAGCTGCTGTACGTCGAGGGACCCGCGCAGACGATTCAGTTCTACCTCGACGATGTGGAGATGACGCTGAATCCTCCGTGACGATGCTGCTGTGAACGCGTCGCCGCGATTCGGCGGCGTGCTCCCCCGTTGACACACTCGGCACCACGCTTCATCAGCGTGGTGCCGGTGGCGGCCCAATCGGGGCGAATGGTATTGCGTGGCCCGCGCCGTCGTCGAGGTGCCCGCACCCAAGGTGAGGGAGGAACGCGGCTGGCCCCTTTCGACGCCTCACCTACGAACACGCACATTCCCCGACGAAACGGTGCAAACTCCGCGCTTTGCGCTTTTCTGTAGCTGACCCGTGGAATAGATTAATCCGACTTGGCATCCAGAGAGTCCTTCCGGCAGCGCTCCATCGCAAGGATCGGGGCGGGGAACGACTCGAAATGAGCGTACCAATGAACCGATCGAGAACGCCCGTCGCCGGGTTGCTGCTCTTGGCTCTCCTTTCCCAGTCGGCTCCCGCGTTTGCCGACGACCAGATGCAGCAGTGTGGTCAGGCCTTCGAGACCGCGCAGCAGGAGCGCTTGAAGGGCAACTATCGCGCGGCGCGTGAAGGCGCGCGCGCGTGCTCGGACGTCGGGTGCCCGGCCGCCATCATCAACGAATGCGTGAAGCTGTTCGAGGCCGTGCAGTCCGAAATTCCGACGGTCATCTTCTCGGCGCGCGACCGGGACGGGAAGGAGCTCGTCGATGTCCAGGTGGCCGTGGACGGTGTTCGCGCCGCGGATCGCCTGGAAGGGCGACCGCTCGAGCTCGATCCCGGACCGCACGTGTTCCGCTTCGAGAGCCCGCCTTTGCCGACCGTGGAGATCACCCAGACGATCCGCGTCGGCGATCAGCGGCGCATCATCGAAGCCGTCATGGGTGAAGAGCGGCCGGCGGCGCAGCCCGGCGCCGTCGGCGCGGGTTCCGAAGCTCCGCAGAAGAAGGAGCAGAAGACTCCTGCCGCGACGTACGTCCTCGCCGGTCTGGGTGTGGTCGCGCTCGGCGGCTTCGCGTTTCTGCGCCTGAGCGGCGCGAGCGAGTACAGCGATCTCGAGAAGGAGTGCAGCCCCCGCTGCGATCCCAACGACGCCGACTCGGCTCGCCTCAAGTACCAGATGTCGTACGCGGCGCTCGGCCTCGGAATCGCGGCGCTCGGCGGCGCGGCGATCATCTACTTTGCCAACAGCGGCAGCTCGGAGTCGGCGTCCGTGGGGCTCAAGGTCGCCACGACCCCCCAAAGCGCGTCGGCGCACTTGCTGACGCGCTTCTAGTCTCGAGCTTTCTCCGTGAAGAACCTTCGCGTTCCCCTGTTGTTGCTGCTTTTCGGATCGGTTCGGTGCATGCCGGACTTCGACGCGTTGAGCACGGAGTTCGGCGCGGGTACCGCAGGCACGTCAGGTGACGGCGGAACGACCTCGGGCACCGGCGGCAAGGGCAGCTCCGGACGTGGCGGCACGAGCAACGGCGGGAAGTCCGGAAAGTCGGGTGGCGGGAGCTCCGGTCAGACGAGCGGAGGCAGCACGGGCGAAGCCGGCAACGCGGATAACGGCGGCGAAGGCGGCGAGGCGGCTGGACGGGGAGGTACCTCGGGCGACGGTGGCGCGGGGCAGGGTGGCGAAGACCAAGGGGGCTCCTCCGGAACCGGAGGTTCGAGCGGCAAGGGTGGCACGGGCGCTGTGGGTGGCACCGGCGGCACGGGCGGCACCGGCGGCACGGGAACGAGCGGTTCGGCCGGAACGAGCGGTTCCGGCGGCACCGGCGGCGTGCCCTCGGGGCTCTGCGCGGACGGTTGCGCGCTGCTCTACATTCCGGCCAGCCCCAACTTCAATCAGTTCTTCACGATCAACCTGAATCTCAACGCCGGCCTCGATCTCAGCAACATCGTGATCACGGCGCGTCTTCGCGTGCTCGACTTCCAGGGTAGCTCGGAAAACATCCAGCTCTACGCCTCGGCCACGGGCTTTTCCTTCTACGGAGGCGCGCCTGCCGTCAGCCTCTCACAGCTGACCGAACCCGGAACCCTGGTCATGGACCTGACGAGCACCGGGAGTTGGGACAACACCCACGTCATCAGCTTCGGGTTCTTGCTGCATGGTCCGGGGACTCCATCGATCGTCAAGGTACTCGTCGAGGAGATCACGGCGGCAGTGAAGGACGACCCCCTCGCGACACCCATCGTCGGTCCGTGGCTGTTTCAGACGGAACCCACCGTGAACGAGACCACGGCAGGCGTCATCTCGAGCACCTTCAGCGATCCGAACGTCATCTTTGCGAATCCATATCAGCCCGTCGCCGACGCCCAGGCGATCTGGGTGCCTCCGGGCGACGACATCGGCATGGCTGGGGCCGGCGGCGGGCCCTGAATCTCGACTTCGCCGCCGCCCCGAGGGGCGCGGCGATCCCCGCGAGCTGACCGGCGCGTCCTCAGCCGAGCGCGGTTACAGGCACTCCGGCCGGATGCGCTTGATGCCGTCCTTGTCCACGAAGAACGGCGCCGCGCACGAAGCCGGTTTGCCCGTCGCCGGCGTGGGAGTCGGAGTCGGAGTGGGCGGCGGCGCGACCGGCGGCTCGGGGGGACGCTTCCAGTTGCGCCCGCCGGACGGTTTCTTCGACGAGGCCGAGGACGACGGCGCTTCCACGGGAGATGGAGACTCGGTAAGCGCGTTCAGCGACAGCTCGAGGACGGTGTCGCGCGTTGCCTTGAACTCGGCCGTGGCGGTGGCAAAACCGTCGGCTTCGGCCTTCAATCGATGGATTGCGCCGTCGATCTCGAGCACGCGCGAGGTCGGGTTCGAGGGCAGGGGCTGGCCGTCGAGGAACAGCTTCGCCTCCGGGGGCGTCGCGCGGAACTCGACGGTGGCAGTCGTGGCCGTGGGGGCGGCCTGCGGCACTGGTTGCGCCACGACCGGCTTCGGCGCTTCCGCCTCCGCTCGCGAGCGCAGGAAATAGAAGCCGCCCACCGCGAGCAACACCGCCCCGAGCGCCAGCACGACCTTCAGGCCCGTCGAACCCTTCTCGGGCGAAGGCTCGGCGACGATCGTCGGCACGAACGACGGACGTGTGCCGGTCGAGGTGGTGCGGCCGTCCGAAGAGACGATGCTGCGCGAGCGCGAGCTCTCGTCCGTGACCGCGAGCGCGAGCTGCCGTTCGACGAGCGCCTGGATTTCGGCGCGCCGGTCGGCGAACAGGGCCGAGACGTAGCGGGCGATGTCCTTCTGCTTGATCTGATCCCCGAACATCTCGAGGTACGCCTCGAGATCCTGCTGGATCTCGAGCGCGGTCTGGTAGCGATCGCGCGGATCGGTCGCGAGCGCTTTCATCACGATGCGATTGAGCTCGTCGTCGCAGGACGGATTCGCGCTCTGCGGCGTGGGCACGTCGCCGTTGATGACGCGGCGCATGATGTGCACGTCGGGCGTGTCTTTCCACAGCTTGCGCCCGACGGCCGCGGCCCAGAGCATGCACCCGATCGAGTAGATGTCGGCGCGGCGATCGACGGTGTCGCCGATGGTCTGCTCCGGCGCCATGTACGCGATCTTCCCCTTCACGATGCCGGTGGCGGTGTGGGTCGAGGAGCTCGCGGCCTTGGCGATGCCGAAGTCGAGCACCTTGACCTGTCCGTCGTAGGTGACGAACACGTTCTGCGGGGAAATGTCGCGGTGCACGAGCTGGAGCGGAGCGCCGTCGTACGCGCGAAGCTCGTGCGCGTAGTGAAGACCTTCGAGCGCCGCGATCACGATCTTGATGTGGAGCGCGGGCGAGAGCGGATCGCCCTGCTGCTCGCCGCGCTTCAAGACCGCGGAGAGCGACTGGCCCTCGAGGTATTCCATCACGATCACGTGACGGTCGCCCTCGGTGCCCACCTCGTACGTCTGGACGACGTTCGGATGATTCAGTTGCGCCGCGAGGCGCGCCTCGTCGAGAAACATCGCGAGCGCGTACTGCTCGCTGCTGAAGTCGGGCAGGAGCGCCTTCAGCACCACGAGCTTGTTCACGCCGCCCGGGCCGTGCGCGACCGCAAGATAGACGTTCGACATCCCGCCCCGCCCGAGCTCGGACAGAATGCGGTAGCGACCGACGCGCAGCACCGGACGCTCGAAGCTCGCGTTGCTCGGCTCCTTGTAGGTCTGCTGGCTCGTGCTCGAAGGACTCGGTCCCCCGTCAGAGCCGGGACTGGAACTCATCGCGGCAGATCATATCATCGTCTGAAGCCGCGCCCCCGGTAGAGATGTAGGTGCGGGTCGCACTCGCGACGGTAAGCCGGCCAGTCGTATGGCGAGTCGCCGATGTGCAGTACTAGCGGTCAGCTTCGGTACGGCGTTTTTCCGCTGCGTACAGCCTGCGGAGCTCGCGCCCGTGCGACATGCGGGCGACCGCGCTGCCGAGGTGCCGGCGTAGGGCGAGATGGGCGAGTCCGTTACGTAAGTCCCCTTCGAGCACGACGTATCCGAAATGCTCGTCCGCGTACTCCAGCGGCTCGATCACGAGCTGCACCGGCTTGTCGCCGTTCAGGTAGCCGGCGGGCAGCACCTGTTCGACAGGGAACGGTTGCGATTGATGGTGGAACGCGACGTCGCGTCCGCTCGATTCGAGCGCGACGCGCGCGTGGCGCTGGCCTCCCGCGTACGTACAGAGCAGGAAGCGGCGCAGGCCGAGCAGCTCGATGACCTCGCTCATGATGCCCGTGAGTCCGGGGAAGTCGGGCGCGCGCACGATGCTGTCCGCGACCCGTTCGAGCTCGCGGTGCAAGCGGGAGCTCGATAGCCCCCGGCGGACGAGCTCCCGCAAGCCCTCTTCCCGCAACTGCTTCGTGCGCTGAGGATCCACTCCGGGTGGATGGCTGCGCCGCTCCGGATAGTCGCTGGACAGGCAGCCGCAGGACTCGCGGATCACGAGCGGCGTGGGGACCACCGTGCGCTCGGCGTCCTCACCCGCGGTTCGCGTCCAGGTCAGCCGAGCCGCGGCGGCGCCGAGTTCCATGAGCGGCTGCCGAATCGTGGTCAGCGACGGGGACGCGAACGAGGCGTCTTCGAGATCGTCGAAGCCGACGATCGAGATCTCCTCGGGGACGCGCTTGCCCGCCGCGCGCAGCGCCTCCGACGCGCCGATCGCCATCAGATCGTTGGCACACACGAGGGCGTCGAAGCGTGCGCTCTGACGCTTCAGCTGGCGAATCGCCGCGCCTCCGGAGCGGGTCTCGTAATTTCCCGCGGCGACGAGCGCGGGGTCCAGGGCGAGACCGAGGCTCTCCAGCGCCATCCGGTACGCCGTGAAGCGATGCTGCCCGTCGACGCTGCCTTCGGGTCCCGTGATGAAGGCGATGCGGCGTCGCTCGTGACGCTTCACCAGGTGCCCGACGGCCTGGAAGATTCCGGTCTGGTCGTCGACGGTCACGCTCGGTAGCCCGGGCAGCTCGAACCCTAGCGTTACCGTGCCCCTCGCGGCGCGCGCGGCCGGGGCGAGCTCGCTCCAGCCATCCCGCAGCATCTCTCCCACCAGTACCCAGCCGTCGAGGCTGCCCGGCAAGACGCACGCGTCGGCGGCGCTCCGAAACAGCGGCGCGCGCGGAAACCCCCCGCCGAAGAAGATCGCGTGCCCGCCGCTGCGGGAGATTTCCTGTGCGGCGCCGTGGGCGATGCGGAGCGAATACGGATCCCCGTAGGCGTTTGCCAGGATCCCCACGGCCCGGGACGTGCGTTGTACGGGAACGGCACACATGACGGGGGCGCGCCCTCTAGCGCAGCACCACAGACTATCCGAAAACGGCGCGCGGCGGGACTCCTCCGCGCGCCCGCCTTCCACGTGCCTCGCGTTGTCTCACTCTGGAGCGATTTCTGCGCGCCGCTCGCGTTCGTGCCGTGCGGTGCCGCGGGGGCCGGACGCGGCTCCGGCGCTTCGAGCCGTTCCCGCGCCGCAGGCCCTTGGCCGGGCGCTTGCGGGCGCTCTTTTTGCGGGCCGCAGGTCGCGCGGGGACGACACTCGCTTTCTTCGCGACGAGCTTCTTCGCTGGCCGCTCGGCCGCCGCCTTCGAGCGCCGCGTGCGGCGCGTTTTTTCGGATCTGCGGCCGGCCTGGCGCACGACGCCCGGTTTCAGCTTGGGAGGAAGCGAGCCGATGAATCGCATGCCGCGGGCGATCCACTGCTTGAGCGTCGGCGTGTCGAAGGTGTCGGGGGAGAGCTCCACGTAGCCGCTCATTTCGCGGCCCATCGGCTGGAAGGGGCGAGCGCCGGCCAGAATGCAGAGCTTTCGGTCTTCCTCCGAAAGGCGCAGCATGATCGAGTTCTGAAATACGCCGACGAGCATGTGTCCGTTCAGGAAACGGCACGGCATGCCGAACAGGCTCCGCGTTTCGAGCGGGGCGCCGGGGGCGATGCGCTCGAAGTGCGCCAGGGTCTCGGGTGTCGGCCGTTTCCATTTCATGGAAGGCATGCTCAAGCGCCTTTCGTTCCGAGCCCGATCAAGGCCTGTAGGTCGAGCTCGAGGGGGCCCGAGCCGAAGCGCTCGACGAGCCGCGCCTCGACGTCGGCGTAGAGCTTCGAGAAGCGCTCTTCCCCGAGGCGCTTCCGGAGGAGCGCGAACGGCGCCGAGGAGCGAACCATCGACGCCCAGAATGCCCGCGGGTCGCGCGCCGTTTCTGCGTGCGCGACGACGTGCACCTGCACGGCCTCGAACCCGGCTTCTCGGAGCTCGAGCTCGAAGTCCTCGGGCTCGCCGAGCGGCGCCTTGCTCGCGCCGAACGGCAACTCGGGCATGAGCTCGGCGAGCGCGTCGAACGCGGCTCGCAGGGGCGGTACGTGCGCGAACGGACGCCAGCTCGAAACGGCGACTCTGCCCCCCGGCCGCAGCACTCGCCGGAGCTCGCGGAAGCCGCGCCCGCGATCGGGAAAGAAGATCAGCCCGAACATCGAGTAGCCCCGATCGAACGAAGCGTCCGGAAACGGCAGCGCCTGCCCGTCCGCCTGGATCGCCTCCACGTTCGTCACGCCGGTCTCGCGCGCCCGGCGCTCGAGCGCTTCGAGCATGCGGGCGGCGAAATCGACGCCGACCACGCGCCGCGCCCGGCGCGCGGCTTGCAGCGCCAGCGTGCCGGGGCCGGTCGCGACGTCGATCACGTCCGCTCCTTCCGGGAGCTCGCTGAGCTCGAGCGCGCTCGCCGCGAAGCGCGAGAATTGTTCCCAGAGCTCGGCGACATAGCCGTCGCGTATGAGGTCCCAGGGCTCCGGGGTCGAAAGAGGGCTGGGTGGCGGCGTCGCGGGCGTGGTGCTCTCGGCCATCGCGCGGACCTTCTCGCCGGGTCGGATCGGCGTCAACGCGCGAGGCGTTCCGACCCGAGGACTCCGGTGGAACAGCGGACGTTCGCGGGCCTGCGAGCGCCGCGATCGCGCTATCATTCCGGCCGTGGAAATCAGCATCATCCCGTGCCTCAAGGACAACTACGCGTATCTGCTCCACGCCCGCGGGAGCGACACGGCGGCCGTGGTCGACGCGAGCGAAGCCGGGCCCGTGCTCGCCGCGCTCGACCGGCTCGGCCTGAAGCTCGGCGCGATCCTCGCGACACACCATCACGTCGATCATGTCGGCGGCAACAGCGAGCTCGTGCAGCGCTTTCCAGGGATACCCGTGTACGGTTCGCTCAACGACAAGGGCCGCATCCCGGAGCAGAGCGAGTTCGTCGGCGACGGTCAGAGCATCGACGTGTTGGGCACGCGGTTCCGTTGCCTGCTCGTGCCCGGGCATACGCTCGGCGCGGTCGCCTACTTCGGAGAGGGTGCGGTGTTCACCGGCGACACGCTGTTCGCCGCCGGTTGCGGACGGCTCTTCGAGGGTACGGCGCAGATGATGTTCGAGTCGTTGAACGAGCGCCTCGGAGAGCTTCCGGACGAGACGCGCGTCTATTGCGGTCACGAGTACACCGCGCAAAACCTTCGTTTCGCCGCGCACGTCGAGCCCGACAACGTCGCGGTCAAGGCGCGCGCCGAGAAGGTCGCCGAGCTCCGCTCGCGCGGTGAACCCTCGATTCCTTCCACGATCGCCGAAGAGCGCGCGACCAATCCGTTCCTGCGCTGCGGCTCCGCCGAGCGGCTGGCCGTGATCCGGGCGGCCAAAGATGCCTTCTGACGCGGAACGGCCGCGGATCGGGCGGCGGAGCCTGCTGCTTTCGGCCGGAGCGCTCGCCTGCTCGCGCGCCGAATCGGGCCAGCGTGCGGCGCCGAGCTCCGTCGAGGCGGCCGTATCGGGGGCGCCCGGACTGCCGGAAGCGGGGGCGGCCGAGGTGGCGCCGGCAACGAGCGCGGCGCCGGACAGCGACGCGCCGCTGCTCCCGGCGAGCCAGGCGAGCCTCGATTTCCCTGCGACGCCGGTCGGCAGGATCAGCGTCGTCGTCGCGCTGCCGGAACGGCGCGAGGGACAACGTCTGCCGCTGCTCGTCGCGCTGCACGGTCGAGGCGAGACGCTGAAGGGCCCGGAGCGCGGCGCGCGCGGATGGGTCGACGACTATGCGCTCGCGCGAGCCGCGGCGCGCTTGCGGCGCCCGCCGCTCACGGCGAAGGACTTCGAGGGCTTCGTCGAACAGGCGCGGCTCGCGCGGCTGAACGGCGCGCTCGCCGAGGTGCCGCACGGGGGCGTCGCGGTAGCCTGTCCTTTCCTTCCGGACATTCTCTCGTCCGACGACCCGTTCTTCGGAGCCGCTCCGTACGCGACCTTTCTATGTGACGTGCTGCTGCCCAAGCTTCGCGCCGAGTTTCCGCTGTTGGCCGCGCCCGCGGCGACCGGCATCGACGGCGTCAGCCTGGGCGGCCGCGCTGCGATCGCCGTGGGTTTGCTGCGTCCGGACGCCTTCGGCGCGATCGGCACGCTGCAGGCCGCCCTCGAGCCGAAGAACGCGGTGCAGATCGTACGCCGCGCGCGCGAGGCGCGCGAGCGGAACCCGAGCCTCCGGCTCCGGCTGCTCACCAGCAGCGACGACTACTACAATGCCGTGACGCACGCCGTTCACAACGCCCTCCGCTACGCCGAGATCGAGCACGACTTTCTCGTCGTGCCGGGCCCGCACGACTACGTGTTCAATCGCGGCCCGGGCGCCCTTGAAATGCTCGCGTACCACGACCGCGTCCTGCGCGGCCGGACGCCGATCTGACGTCACGCCACCGCGATGGCTTCGGCGATCAGTCGCAAGCTACGGCCGCTCGCGCCGACGAACCGCAGTCCCGCGCGCGCCGCCCCCTCGGCGCGCGGCTCGCACCACGCGACCTCCGCGTCGAGCACGAGCGGATCCCAGAGCCCCGGCAAGTCGAGCTCGACGCGCAACCGATCGCCACGCTCGTAGCGCTCCGCGATTTCGAGGCACGCCCCGCCGAGTCCGAGGTCGAGGAGGCGCGCAGCGTGGGAGCCTTCCCGCCCCACGACGCTGACCCGCACGGGCAGGTCGGCGGGATGACGGCCGAGGGACCTGAAGTGATCGGTAGGAGGTTTCGGCATACCGGAGATTCCGATGGTAACGGAACAATAGGTGCTAGCGGGGCGCCTTCGGCGTCCCCGCCGAAAAAGACAGTTGAGTCTCGGAAGAACAGATCACGATCAGCGAGAGCCGGAATAGGCCACGCGACCTGCCGGCGAGGCCGGCGCCCGCTGTCCGGCGACTTGGAACGGGCGCATTTGCCCAAAAAACTCGACCCGGAGAGCGGCGGGAGCGCCCTGGCTGCCTCTCGCCGGGGAGGTGCTCCCGACGCTGAGTCTCATTTGTTTTCGGGGCCCCAGCCCCGAAAACGGGCCTTCTGAAACCTAACCTATTTCTTTCATGGACTGGGGCCTCAGGGACTCTAGTACAGGCGGAAATCGACGACGTTCGCGTGAGTCTGCCACCCGCTGGGCTGCCCGAGCCGGGTCGGATAGGATGACCATCCCAACGATGGCCCAGGAAACCCGAAAAGATCCGCGCGCCAAGGTGCTCACCGTTACGGTGCGCTACAAGAGCGCGACCCTCGACGAGTTCATCGAACAGCACTCCCACGACGTGAGTCGCGGCGGCATGTTCATCAAGACCGTCTCGCCGTTTCCGGCGGGGACGCTCCTGAAGATCGAGGTGCGGATCGCGGGGGACCAGCGCGTGATGCAGGGCGTCGGGCGCGTGGTGTGGAAGCGGGAGAGCACCGAGGCGCAGGACGGCTCACCGGCGGGCATGGGCGTGAAGTTCATCAAGATCGACGACGCGTCGCGCTCGGTGATCGATCAGCTGGTCGCAAAGAGCGGCGGTGCGGTGAGCGCCTTCGAGCGCGGTAGCACCGAGAGCGCGGCTGCGCCGCCCACTGCCGCTGCTCCCGCCGCTGCCGCTGCCTCGGAGACCCCGACGCCGCTGCCCGTGGCCGCCGCCGAGGCTTCCAAGCCGCGCAAGCAGACCATGATCGGTCTCGGTGGAATGGAAGCCGCGAAGGTGGAGGAAGAAGAAGAGAAGACCACGGCGTTCTTCCCGAAGAGCGAGGGCGCCGCCGAGCAGCCGCCTCCGGAAGATCGCACCGTGATGAAGCAGGCCGCCGAGCTCCTGCAGGACGCGCTGCGCGAGGCCGGTGGTTCGCTCGACGAAGTCGGAACGCCCGGCGCTTCGTCGCATCCACCGCCGCCCGTCTACGAACCGCCGCGACCCGGGAAGTCGGCGCCGCCGAGCGACCACGCGGGGTCCAGCAACGGAGGCGTCGCGGCCGCGAAGGAAAGCGCGAAGCCCGAGGCCAAGCCGGAATCGAAGCGCGACGCGAAGCCGGAATCGAAAGCGGCCGGCAGCGAGTCCGCGAGTTCGAAGTCGGGCGCGGCGAAGGCTGCTCCGGCCAAACCCGCGGCCGCCAAGCCTGCGAGCTCGTCTCGGCCGAGCCAGCGACCGGGCGCCGCGTCGAGCTCCGGACAGCGCCGCCCGGCAGTTTCGGCCGCCGAAGCCCCCGCCTCCGAGTCGGGCGGTGGACGCGTCCTGCTGATCGCCGTGGCGGTCGCCGCCGTCGGTGGTGGTCTGTTCTTCCTCACGCGCACGCCGGAGACTCCGGCGCCCGCCGAAGTGAAGCAGGAGGCGCCCGCGCCGACTCCGGTCGAAGCGAAGCCCGCCGAGCCCGCTGTGACCAATCCCGCGCCCGCCGAGCCGGTGCCTCCGCCGGTCGCGCTCTCCGCGCTACCGACCGAGGACACGCCGCCCGTGGAGTCCGCGGCGCCCGTCGTGTCCGCCAAGAAGCCGAAGCCGGCGGCGGCGCCGCTCGCCGCTCCGAAGCCGGTGGCGCAACCGAAGCCGCCTGCCGAACCGGCCGCACCCCCGGCGACGCCCCCCGCCGCGGCCACGCCGCCCGCGACGCCTCCCGCCGTTGCCGAGCCGAAGCCCGCTCCCGCTCCGGCTCCCGCGGCGCCTCCGGTGGCCGAGCCGAAGCAGC
>DASXWF010000507.1:0-3775 GCA_036503835.1 Polyangiaceae bacterium
TCGGAGCACTACCTCGCGGCGCTGGAAGCGGCGCGGAGCTCGGCCGATCCGCGAGCCCAGCTGCTCGCCTGGGTCGCGGCTCACTCCGCCTACGGCTACCGGCACGCGGCGCCCGGCCTCTGGAAGCGCCAGCAAAAGACGATCGAGGGGCTGCTCGCGAATCCGGGACGCATCGGCTGGCGCGCGCGCCTCGAGCTCGCGGAGTGGTGGGGCACCGAAACGCGCGCCGCGGCCGTGGCCGACGCCGATCAGCTGATCGCGGGCCAGCAGGGCTGCGTCACGCCGATCCGTCTCGCCGGACCGTTCGGCCGCGACACGCCGCGCGACACGCTGCGTGTGTTCCCGCCGGAGCTGCCGGGATCCTGGCCGGAGCGCTGGGCGCCCGACCCGGACATGGGCGAGGCGCCGCGCGTCCTCAAGACGGAGACTCACGGCTGCATGGTGACCGCGTCGGACTCGATCGCCGACGGCATCGTGTACGCCGAGACGTTCATCGACATCGAACACCCCGGCGAGTTCGTGATCTCGGCGCAAGGCGCGTTCGCCGTCTGGGTGGACGACACGCTCGTCGTCCGGCGCTCGCTCACGGAGTGGGGCTCGTGGCTTCGCTTCGGCGTGAAGGTCGAGCTCACGCGCGGCCGGCACCGCATCGTCGCGAAGCTCGGCGCCGCGAGCACCTCCATCCGCCTGATGCACCCCGACGGCCGCCCGTACGGCAAGCGCGGCAGCATCGGGGGCGAGCGCCCTTACGTGCTCACGCCGCCGCGCAAGATCACGCCCGACAACGTGCTCGACCGCTGGGTCGAGAACGGTAAGGCCATCGACTCGGGCGACGATCTCGTGCGCTTCTTCGCCGCCGCGGCCGCGGAGATCGACGACCAGTCGGACGTGGCGTCCGTGCTGCTCGAACCGCTGGTCGGGGACATGAAAGCCGCGAGCGGGCCGGTCTTGTCCGCCGCGGCCGACTACGCCGAGGACGATCCGATTTTCGCGGACAGCCAGCGGCGCGATCTCTCGCGCGACCTCGCCGAGCGCGCCGTCAAGCGCGATCCCCGGCTCTGGCAACCGCGGCTGGCGCTCGCCGCGGGCGAAGTCGAGCGCAGCGGGCCGATCGAGGCGGCACGCGACGTGGCCGCGCTGGTCGACGCGTTCCCGCAGGTGCCCGCGGTCTTGAGCCAGCTTTCGCAGATCTACCGGCAGCTCGGCTGGAGCGCGGAGTACGCCCGCAGCGTGCGCCTCCTGGCCGAGCGCTTTCCCGACGACCCGATGGCGCTCGAGCAGGCCGTCGCGCTCTACGACGATCAGGGTGACGCGGCGCGCGCGGACGCGCTCGTGACTCGCATCGTGGAGCTCGATCCGGACAGCGAGATCGCGCTCACGCGCGCGCTCGCGCGGGCGGACTACACGACGGCCCTCGCCGAGCTCCAGCGCCTCGGCAAGCGGCGTCCGGACCGCAAGGACATCACCGAGCGCGTCCACGACGTGATGGTGCGCGCCGGGAACCGCTCCGAGACCTGGAAGAAGCTCGAGGCCGCGATCGCCAAGGCCCCGCGCGAGGAAGGGCCGCGCCTGGCGCTCGCCGACGCGCGCTATGCCACGGGCGATCGGCAGGCGCTCACGGCCGCGCTGATCGAGGCCGTGCAGGCGGGCGCTCCGACCGGCAAGCTCGAAGCCGCGATCGACCTCGTGGAGGGCGCGACCGAGCTCGCGCCGTACCGCATCGACACCGAGACGGCGATCGGCGAGTTCGAACGCTCGGGCGTGGAGCTCGGCGGCACGGCGGCGCGCGTGCTCGACTACTCCGCGATCTGGGTCCACCACGACGGCTCGAGCCGCATGCTCGAGCACGAGATCGTGCGCGTGCAGAGCGCCGAGGCCATCACCGAGATGGCCGAGCAACCGCTGCGCGAGGGCGTGTTCCTGAAGCTGCGCGTGCGCAAGAAGGACGGCAGCGTGCTCGAGCCCGAGCTCGTGTCCGGCAAGCCGACGGTGACGATGCCGCACCTCGAGGTGGGCGACTACATCGAGACCGAGCGGATCGAGAGCAACCCGGGCGACGGCCGCCGCGGAGCGCACTACGTCGGCCCGCGCTGGTTCTTCCGCGAGGAGAACGTCGCCTACGCGCGCAGCGAGTTCGTGGTGATCTCGCCGAAAAATCGGCCGCTCCAGATCGAGACACGCAACGATGTCCCCGCGCCGAGCATGAGCGAAGCGGGCGGGCTGGTCGTGCGCCGCTGGCGCGTGGAGCGCAGCCCGGCCGCGGCGGTCGAGCCGTTCGGGGCTCCCATCACCGAGTTCTTGCCGAGCGTCCAGATCGGCTGGGGCATCTCGCCGGAGGCGACGCTGCGCGCGCTCGCCGACTCCGCCGACGATCTCACGCCGATCGATCCGCGGGTGCGTCGCATCGCCGAACGCATCGTGGAACCCTTGCCCGCCTCGGCGAGGACCGATCGCGCCAAGCGGCTCTACCGCTGGATCACGCAGAACGTCGAGGAGGGCGGGGAGACCGACGGCCGGCGCGTGGTGGTCGGCAAGAACGGCAACCTCTGGCGCGGTTACCTCACGCTGTGCAAGGCGCTCGGCCTGCGCGCCGACTACGCGGTCGTACAGAACCGACTCACGCTGCCGCCGCGCGGGCCATTCTCGGCCGCCACGGTCTACACCCAGCCGCTCTTGCGCGTGCAGGGCGACAAGGGCGAGCTCTGGCTCACGCTCGGCAGCAAGCACGCGCCCTTCGGCTACGTCCCCGCCGAAGCGCGCGGCATGTCCGCCGTGGTGTTCCAGGGCGAGAGCTTCCAAACGACCAAGACACCGGCCGGCGGCGCCCTCGACAGCACCGCGACCGAGGGCACGGCCGTGCTCGCCGCCGACGGCTCGGCGACGCTGAAGCTCGTCCAGAGCTTCCACGGAAAGTACGCGACCGGCCTGCGCTCGGTGCTCACGCAGCTTGCCGAGCGGCAGATTCGGGACGCGATCGAGACCCGGCTGCTCGGCGGCGCGCTGCGCGGGGTCGAGCTCGTCGACTACGGCATCGACGGCGTCAACGACCCCGACGCGCCCATCCGCATCACCACGAACTCGCGCGTGCGGGCGTTCGCGCAGGCCGTGGGCGGCACGCTCGTGATCCAACCGCCCGCGTTCGGCCCGCGCCTGAGCCAGTTTGCGACGTTGCCCGCGCGCCAGACGCCGCTCCTCATCGTCGAGTCCGTCGCCCAGAACCTCAAGCTCGCGATCGAGCTGCCGCCCGGGGCGAGCACGGCGGCGATCGGATCACCGGAAATCGTCGAGGACGGCGAGCGGCGCGTGGAAGTGAAGGACAGCTCGACCGCGAAAGGCCTCGTGCTCGAGCGCAACGTGCTCCTGCCGGCGGGGCGCGTTCAGCCCGGCGATTACCCGACTTTCCTCGACTTCACGCGCCGCGCGGACGAGGCGCTGAGCGGCAGCCTGCGCGTGAAGCTTCGCTGACAGGCGCTCGCGGAGCTCGGCGCGCTCAGTCGTTCTCCGCGTCGTCACGCGGAATTCCGTAGCGTTCGAGCCAGCGGTACACCTGGCGGCGCTCTTTGCCGTAGTGCTTCGCCGTGGCGCGCACGCTCTTGCCGCAGGCCTGGTACACGGCGAGCAGCTCCTCGCGCGGAGGCGCGGGCTGCGGTGCCGCGCGGGCGGGCTCGCTCTCGGACGCCGGGCGCGGCGGCGGATCAGAACGTTCGGCGGGCGGCGGCGGCTCGGTGCCCGCCTTCGTGCCGAGCTCGGGCATGCAATCGCCGAGCACGCGCAC
>DASXWF010000508.1:0-6874 GCA_036503835.1 Polyangiaceae bacterium
GCCCTGGCCGGCGCCTTCGACCGCCGCGGCGCGAGCCTCGTGCACGTGCGGGTCCCGCCGCACGGCGCGCGCGACGCCCAGCGCGCCGTGCTCGCGGCCCTGGAACGCGAAGCCCCGTGACCGAACCGCTCGTGCTGCTCCATGGCTTCACGGGCAGCCCCGCGAGCTGGGACGAGGTGCTCGCAGGTTTGCCCGGACGCCCCGCGCTGCGCCTCGCGCTGGCCGGTCACGCGGGGGCACCCCCACCCCAACCCGGTTTCGAGCTCGAAGTCGACCGGCTCGCTCGGCTCCTGCCGGACGAGCCCGTGCACCTCGCCGGCTATTCGCTCGGCGCGCGCCTGGCGCTCGCGCTCACGCTCCGGCACCCGCGCGCCGTCCGCCGGCTGACGCTGATCGGCGTGCACCCGGGCCTCGACTCTGACTCCGCCCGCGCCGAGCGGCGGCGCTCCGACGCCGAGCTCGCCACGTTGCTGGAAACCCGCGGCCTCGCGGCGTTCCTCGAGCACTGGGAGAACCAGCCGCTCTTTCGTTCCCAGCACCATCTCGACGCCGCCCGGCGGGAACGAAAGCGCGCGGAGCGCCTGAGTCACGATCCGCGGGGTCTCGCCGCGTCACTCCGCAGCGTGGGCCTCGCTGAGATGCCCGACTACCGCCCGCAGCTCGGCTTCCTCACACAACCGTTGACCGTGCTCGCCGGCGAGCTCGACGAGAAGTTCGTGTCCCTCGCGCGGGGGGTAGCAAGGCTCGTTCCGCGCGCGGCGCTCGTCGTCGTGCCCGGCGCCGGTCACGACCTCTTACTGGAGCGCCCCGAGCAGGTTGCAGGCGCCCTCCGCGGCGACTGATCCGCCCGGTTCCGTGCAGGCAAGGCCCGGAAATTCCGCTAGGCTCCCGGCGTCATGACAGACATCCGCTGGAAGCGCCTCGAAGGCTACGAAGACGTCCTCTACGAGAAGACGGACGACGGCATCGCCAAGATCACGATCAACCGGCCGCAGGTGCGCAACGCGTTCCGTCCGCTCACGGTCACCGAGATGAGCCGAGCGTTCGCGGACGCACGCGAAGACTCGAGCATCGGGGTCGTCATCCTGACGGGTGCCGGACGCGACGCCTTCTGCGCGGGCGGCGACCAGAAGGTGCGCGGGACGGGCGGCTACGTCGGCTCCGACGGCGTGCCGCGGCTGAACGTGCTCGACCTCCAGCGCCAGATCCGCACCTTGCCCAAGCCGGTCGTTGCGATGGTCGCCGGCTACGCCATCGGCGGCGGGCACGTGCTCCACATGATGTGCGATCTCACGATCGCGGCAGACAACGCCCGCTTCGGCCAGACCGGCCCGCGCGTCGGTAGCTTCGACGGCGGCTGGGGCGCCTCGTACATGGCGCGCATCGTCGGCCAGAAGAAGGCGCGCGAGATCTGGTTCTTGTGTCGCCAGTACGATGCCAAGCAGGCGCTCGAGATGGGTCTCGTGAACACCGTCGTCCCCTACGAGCGGCTCGAGGAGGAGACCGTCACCTGGTGCCGGGAGATCCTCGAGAACAGTCCGATGGCGATCCGCTGCTTGAAGGCGGCGCTGAACGCCGATTGCGACGGCCAGGCGGGCCTGCAGGAGCTCGCGGGCAACGCCACGCTGCTCTTTTACCAAACGGAAGAAGGGCGCGAGGGGCGTGATGCTTTCGTCGAGAAACGAAAGCCCAACTTCAAGAAGTTCAAGCGATTTCCGTGACAGCATCCAGCGTTGCCCCCGCCTCCTTCCGCGCGTGGGTGCTCGCCGCTCGCCCGCCCACGCTGAGCGCCGCCGTCGTGCCCGTCGCGGTCGGAACCGGCTGCGCCGCGGCGACCGGCGGCATCGCGCCGCTCCCGGCCCTGGCCGCGCTCACCGGAGCGCTCTTGCTTCAGATCGCCGCGAACTTCGCCAACGATGTGTTCGACTACGAGAAGGGCGCGGACACGGCGGAGCGGCTGGGACCGGTGCGCGCGGTGCAGGCTGGGCTGCTCACGCCGGCGAGCGTCCGGCGCGGGCTCGGCGTGGCGCTCGTGCTCGCGCTGCTGATCGGCGTTTACCTCACGCTCGTCGCGGGCCCGATCATCGTGGCGATCGGGCTGGCTTCGATGGCGGCCGCGGTCGCGTACACGGGCGGCCCCTACCCGCTCGGGTATCACGGGCTCGGCGACGTGTTCGTGATGCTGTTCTTCGGGTTCGTCGCCGTGATGGGGACGGCCTTCGTCCAGCTCGGTCACGTGACGGAGCTCTCGATGTGGGCGGCGATTCCGGTCGGGGCGCTGGCGACGGCGATCCTGGTCGTGAACAACCTTCGCGACGTGGCGACCGATCGCAAGGCCGGCAAGCGCACGCTCGCGGTGCGTCTCGGTGAAAAGGGCGCGGTCCTCGAGTACGCGGCGCTCATCGCCGTCGCCTACGTGATTCCGGCGGCACTGTTTGCCACGGGCCGCGCCGGTATCGCCGTGCTCGCCCCGTTCCTCACCTTGCCGCTGGCGGTTCGCCTGGTCCGGGCCGTGGCGCGCGAGCGCGGCCGGGCACTGAATCCACTGCTCGCGGGCACCGCCAAGCTCCTCTTCGTCTACGGGTTGCTCCTGGCGCTCGGGCTCGCCGTCCGCCTCGACCCCGGACCCACCGCATGATCCGCTCTCGCCGCCTGCTCGAGTTCCGGCGTCCGCTCGCGGAGCCGATGGCGAGCGCGGCGGGCACCTGGAACGAGCGCCGGGGCTTGCTGCTCGTGGTGGAGGACGGCGACGGACACTTCGGGCTCGGAGAAGCCGCCCCACTGCCCGGCTACTCGAAGGACACCCTCGAGGATGCGCGCGCCGCGCTGCTCGCGCTGCCCGCGAACGCCACGCGGCTCGAACCGCAGGCGGCGCCCGCGGCTCACGCGGCGCTCGAAGCCGCTTACCTCGACCTCCGCGCACGAACGCTCGGCCGGCCCGCCTGGACTCTCCAGGCGCCGCTCGCAGAATCGCCGGAACCCACGGAAGGAACGCCGGCCGCTCTGGCCCTGAGTCAGTGGCTTCCGGGTGATCCCGAGCGAGCACGGGACGCCGCGCGACGGAGCTTCGAGCGCAACGTCCGCTGGTTCAAGGTGAAGCTCGAGCCGGGCTCGGACGCAGGGCTCGTCACGCTTCGCGCCCTCCGAGAGGAATACGGTGCGCGCGTCACGTTGTCCGCCGACGCCAACGGCTCCCTGAGCGTCCAGGAGCTCGAGCACCTGCTCCCAGAGCTCCGCCGGCTCTCGCTCGCGTGGATCGAGGAGCCCGCGCGGGAACCGCTCACCGGGCCCATCGGCGTGCCGCTTGCGCTCGACGAGTCTTTGCAAGCGGGAACGCCCGACTTCGCTCGGGCGAAAGCGCTCGGTGTCGCGGCCTTGATGCTCAAACCGACGGCGCTCGGCGGGCTCCTCGTTGTGTACCGGTTGGCCCAGGCCGCCGCTCGGAACGGGATCGGCGCGGTCGCGTCGCACACGCTCGAGGGACCGGTCGGCTTCATGACGGCGGCAACCTTGGCGCTGTCGCTCGGCGCGCGTTTCGCGCACGGCCTCGGCCCGCATTCGGGATTGGGCGGCATCCGGCCGCCGGCGCTGCATCCCGAGCGGGACGAGCTCGTCGCCTGGCGGGAGCCGGGCTTCGGGATTGGGCTCGAGACGGCGCTCGCCGGCGCGGATGTCGTGCGCGAGGAGCGTTTTTGACGCTCTCGATCTTCGACGCCGCGAACGCCGCCCCCGACCAGCTCGCGCTCGCCTCGGGCACGACCCGCCTTACCTTTCGTGAGCTCGCCGCGCGGGTCGACCGCCGCCGCGCGGAGCTCGAGGACGCCGGCTTGCTCGACCCCGGCGGACGAACGCCCGTCGCCGTCCTCGCCACGCCCACCCTCGCCAGCGTGGAGACGCTGTTCGCCCTGCTGGCCGCCGGCACGCCGGCGCTGCTCCTGCACTCGCGGGCGAGCGACGGCGAGCGCGCCGAGCTCGTGCGGCGCGCCGGGGCGCGGCTCGAAACGCAGCGCTACGGCCGCGAATTGCCGGCACCAGGCTTCGATCCCGAGCGCATCGCAGCCATCGTTCCCACCTCGGGCACGACGGGCTCACCCCGGCTTGCCCAGCTCAGCCACCGAGCGCTCCTCGCAGCAGCAGCAGCGAGCGCCGCGCACCTCGGCGTCCAGTCCGATCGCTGGCTCGTCACTCTCCCCCTCGCCCACGTCGGCGGGCTCCTGATCGTCGTTCGCTCGCTGGTCGCGCGCACCGCCGTCGTGCTCTTCGATCCGGGCGGGCCGCTGCTCTCGAACCTCGCTGCGCTCGCCGCCACCGTTCGCGACGCCGAGGTGACGCTACTCTCGCTCGTTCCGACCGTCCTCGATCGCTTGCTCGCGCACGACTTTCGCCCCCCGCCGTCGCTCCGCGCCGTGCTCGTCGGAGGCGCAGCCTGTCCGCGCAGCTTGCTCGAACGTGCCTGCGCGCGCCGCGTCCCTGTGCTCACCACCTACGGCCTCACCGAAACCGCCGCCCAGGTCGCGACGCGCCGCTACGAAGCGCGCTGGGACCCTCCGCCGAGCAGCGAGCTCGTTCCGGCAGGCGTTCCCCTCCCGAACGTCGAGGTCCGCACGGTCGACGGCGTCGTCGAAGTGCGCGGCCCCTCGCTCTTCAGCGGCTACGCCGGGGAGCCTGGCAGCGACCCCGCGGGCGGCTGGTTCCGCACGCAGGATCGCGGCATTCTGACCCCCTCGGGCGAGCTCGCCATCAACGGGCGCGTCTCGGACGTCATCATCACGGGAGGCGAAAACGTGGACCCCAGCGAAGTCGAGGCGGCGCTCGCCTCGCTTCCCGGCGTCAGCGCGGCGTGCGTCCTCGGCCTCCCCGACCCCACCTTCGGCGAGATCGTGGCCGCCCTTCTGGTCACGACCGGCGGATCGCACGAGCTCGCTGCGCTCTCGGCGGCCCTCCGCCCGCGCCTCGCCTCCTTCAAGCTGCCCCGAAAGGTCCTCGTGGTGCCGGAGCTTCCCCTGCTCCCTTCCGGCAAGCTCGACCGCCGCGCCGTCCGCGAGCGCTACGCCGGCCGTCACTTTTCCTGATCGATCCTCCCGTTCACCAACATCGTGGAGCGGGAGGACGGTTCGAAATGGTGGTAGCGTCGCGATCGAGCAGGGCGTTGGTGACTCGGGGGTGGGTGTGCCTTGCCGCCCTTGCGGGGCTCGGCGGCTGCCCCGTGGGCGCTGACCTCGAAGACCCCGAGCGGTTTGCCATCCCGAGCGGCGGCACCGGTGCGGCGACGGCAGGTGCGGGCGCCGGCGGTGGCGCGCCCGGCGGCGCCGGAGCTTCGATGGCACCCGAGATCCCCGGCGTCACGTGCCAGTGGCGGACGGCGCTCACCCAGAGCTGCGCCAGGAGCTCCTGTCACGGCAGGAGCGGCGACCAGTACGCCATGCTGAACTTGGTGCCCGACGCCACGCTGTTTCAGCGACTGAAGGACGTCCCCGCGACACTCCTCGACGTCGAGGACTGCGATCCGGGTCCCGACTTCGTCTCCTGCACCGAGCCTTCGACAGGCTGCATGCCCTTCGTCGGCAAGAAGCTCATCGACTCGCTGAACCCCGACGACAGCTTCTTGCTCATCAAGATGACCGCCACGGACTGTGGCAATCAGATGCCGGCTGCACCTGGGAACTCCAGCACCGTCGGCTGGAACGACGAGCGCAAGGTGTGCCTCGAGGAAATGGTGCGCGGCATCGCGCGGATGGATCTCTGAGAGAAATCGCCAGCAGACGAGATCGTCAAGCGGCGCTTCATCGAGCAACGAACGACGTCGCGGGCGCGTTCAGCATCGCCACCTTTTTCTGCCGATACGCATCGGCAGGAAAGTGCACCAGTGCGATTTTACGCGCGTGGCTCGGCCGATTCGAGGATGCTAGGCTCTCGGTTCAAAGCGAGAGTTTTTTTGACGACGCACCGACTTTCTCCAACCTCCACGCTGGTTCTACGGGTCTCGATCTTCGCCGCGGCGCTCACCGGGCTCGCCGGCTGCCCCGTGGGCGCCGACCTCGAAGATCCCGAGAAGTTCGGAAGCGGCGGCTCGGCTCCCACGGCGGGCACCGGCCCCGCTGCGGGCACCGGCGGGACCGCCCCGACCGCGGGCACCGCTGGATCGGCCGGCGCGGCAGTCGCTCCGACCATCCCGAACGTCACCTGCGACTGGGTGACGGCCATGAACAAGAACTGCGCCATCAGCTCCTGTCACGGCAAGCTCTTCCAGTACGGCGACCTCCTCCTCACCCCGACCGTCGTCGACGGCATGGGCCGCGACTTCATCGCACGCCTGAAGGACGTGACCGTCGCCCTCGCCGACGTCGACTGCGATCCCGGTCCGGAGTACCTGGAGTGCACGACACCGCCCGCCGAGTGCCAGCCGTTCGTCGGCACGAAGCTCGTGGATTCGGCCAACCCCGCGAACAGCTTCATCCTGAAGAAGATGGAAGCCGTGGTCTGCGGCAACCAGATGCCCCTCGACCCCGGCAGCTCGCCCAACAACGGTTGGGGGCAAGAGCGTATCGACTGCATCACCGAGATGGTGAACCGCATCGCCGAGATGCCGTAGCCCGCGCGGGGCGGAACCTCAGGTACCGAGCGCCTCGAACGCCCGCTCCAGGCCGTCCGGGATGGGCACGCGCTCGAAGGAGCAGCGATCGACGAACGTGTGCACCGTCTGGGCTACCGCGGCCGGCTCGCCGTTTTCGACGATGGAGATGTGGTAGCCGAGCGTCACCTCGGTGGGTGGTTGGCGCGGCCCCATCTGCGCGGCGACGATGGCGACCTCGACGCGATCGCCGAAGCGCAGCGGGCGCAGGTAGTCGGCCTCGGCGTGGCGGATCGGCATGAT
>DASXWF010000509.1:0-3464 GCA_036503835.1 Polyangiaceae bacterium
GGCTCAGGAATCCGGGGGCGCGGCCGGCGAGCGCGTCGAGCAGGACGCAGCCGAAGTCGGCGACTGCGTCGGCCGTGGCAAAGAGTCCGGCCTGCCCGGCGACGCCGTGGCCGGCGATCGCCCAGGCGTTCTCGTCGTGCACGATCCCGCGCACCTCGCCCCCACGAAAGGCGACGGTTTCCGTGGGCAGGACGCGCTCCGCGAACGCCGCGCTCGCACGCGTCCAGAGCCGCGCCGATCGCGCCTCGAGGCCGAGCGGACGGCAGACCTCGCGCTCGAGCAGCTCGTCGAGAGGCGCGCCGCCCGCGCGCTCGAGCGCCGCACCGGCGAGCACGTAGCCGAGATCGCTGTAGAGAGGAGCAAAGCCGTGCGGCGGAGGCTCACCGGCCGCATCGGCGCGGCGCGCGGCCGCGGCCTCCGCGAGCGCGGCGGTTCGTTCGAACGGCCGGCGCGCGACGAGCGGCGCGAAGAGCGTCCGGTGCGCCTCGAGGCCCGCGCGGTGCGCGAGAAAGAGCAGCAGCGGAACGCCGGCGCTCGCGGAGCCTCCGAGCTCGGGCAGGTGGCGGTCGAGCGGATCGTCGAGCCCGAGTGCGCCCGCGCGCGCGAGGCGGGCGGCGAGCACGGCCACGAACGGCTTGGTCACCGAGGCCAGGTCGAAAATGGAGCTCTCGCCCGCTCGCCGCGCCGTTCCGGCGCTGCCGGAAGCGCGCCTCCAGCCCTCTTCCGTAAGCACTCGTGCAGCGACCGCCGCCCCGGGCGCGGCACCTTCGGTCACCGCGAGCTGCGCGTCCGAATCGAGTGAGGACACCTTCTTTTGACCCGGGAACTCCGAGGCCGCTATCCTAGCCTGGGCTCGAGCCGTCGAGCGAGCTCTTCGCATGGCAGAATTCACCTGGGAAGCGCGCGGCCGGACCGGCGAGGTGCGGCGCGGCGTGATGGAGGCGGACAACGAGGAGGCCGTCAACCAGCGCCTGCGCCAGCAGCAGCTCGCCCCGGTCAAGGTCCAGAAGAAGCGAAAGCTCACCGAGCTGAGCTTCGGCTCCGGTGTCAACACGCGCGACCTCGTGACGTTCACGCGTCTGTTCGCGACCATGATCGACGCGGGCCTGCCGCTCGTGCAGTGCCTGGACATCCTGAGCTCGCAGCAGACCAACAAGCGCTTCGGGACGGTCCTCAAGGACGTGAAGAACGCGGTCGAGAGCGGGGCCTCCTTCAGCGATTCCCTACGGCGCCATCCCAAGGTCTTCGACGAGCTGTTCGTCAACCTGGTCCAGGCGGGAGAAACCGGCGGCATTCTCGACAGCATCCTGACGCGCCTCTCGGTCTACCTCGAGAAGCGCCAGAAGCTCATCCGTCAGGTGCGCGGCGCGATGGTGTACCCGAGCATCGTGATCCTGATCGCCGGGGGTGTGATGACGGTGCTGCTCACCTTCGTCATTCCGGCCTTCGAGAACATGTTCAAGGACTTCGGCGGCGGAAAGGACGCGCTCCCGGGCATCACGCGTTTGGTCATCGCGCTTTCGCGCGGCTTCGTTTCCGCCCTGCCGTTCATCATCGTGCTCGCGGCCGCCATGGCCGTGGGCATCACCTGGCTCTACCGCCAGCCGAAGGGGAAGCGCTTCTTTCACAAGGCTTTCCTGACGCTGCCGGTGATGGGTCCGGTGCTCCGCAAGATCGCGGTCGCGCGTTTCACGCGCACGCTCGGCACGCTCTTGCAGTCGGGCGTTCCGATTCTGGACGCGCTCGAAATCTGCGCGCGCACCGCCGGGAACGTGGTCGTCGAGGAAGGCGTGATGTTCGTGCGCCAGTCGATCAGCGAGGGCAAGAACATGGCCGAGCCGCTCGCCGCGACCAAGATCTTCCCGGACATGGTCGTGCAGATGATCGCCGTCGGCGAGCAGACGGGCGCCCTCGACCAGATGCTCAACAAGGTCGCGGATTTCTACGAGGAAGAGACCGACATCGCCGTGGCCGCCATGACCAGCGCCATCGAGCCGATCCTGATGGTGGGCGTCGGCGGTATGGTCGGTGTCGTGCTCGTCGCCATGTACCTGCCGATTTTCTCGCTCGCCGGCAACATCAAGGCGGAGTGAGCGCGGGCGGCCCCGCCGGCGCCCGCCGGGAAGCAATCCCCTGAAGATAGCGCTCGGCCTCCCGGAGTTCGTCTCGTCGTCGGTGCTCTCTCGGCGACTGGCGCGGCTCACGGCGACGCGGCTCGTGTTCCTCACGCTCTCGCTCGCGCTCGTGGGTGTCTTTTACCTGCGCGGCGTGAGCCTCGGCTCGACGTCGCTGCAGATCGCGCTCGCGCTCCTGATCGTTTCGTTCGCGCTGGCGGGCTTCTACGCGCTGTTCCTGCGCTTCGGACGCGGGCTCGCTTTCGTCGCCGACGCGCAAATCGTGCTCGATCAGCTGGCCTGGACGGTCGTCGCCTACCTGACCGGCGGGGCGTCGAGCGGCGCGGCGTCGTTCTACGGGCTGACCTGCCTGGTCGGCGCTGCGCTGTCGGGCTTACGGGGCGCGGCGATCGCCTTCGTGAGCGGCGTCGTCGGCTACTCGTCGCTCGTGTTGCTGCTGGCGAGCGGCTTCCTCCACCCGCCGCCCGATCAGCCGCCGGCCATCTACCGACTGTCCGGTGAGGAGGTGCGGTTCTATCTGGCCGTGAACGCCCTCGCGCAGCTCGTCGTGGCGCTGCTCGCCGGAACGCTCGCCGAGCGCCTGCGCTGGACCGGCGGCGAGCTCGCGCTCGCGACGGAGCGCGCCGACCAGGCAGAGCGCATGGCCGCGCTCGGACGGCTCGCGGCGGGGCTCGCGCACGAGATCAGAAATCCGCTCGGCTCGATCGCCGGTTCGATCGAGCTCCTGCGCAGCGCCCCGGCGCTGTCCGAGGAGGATCAGAAGCTCTGCGGCATCATCCAGCGCGAGGCGCGCAGGCTGAACGACCTCGTGACCGACATGATGGACCTGTCGCGCCCGCGGCAGCCCGAGTTCACCTCGGTCGACGCGGCGCTCGTGGCTCGGGAAGTCGTGGAGCTCGCGGGCAAGACGGGGCGCGCGGTTTCGGACGTCGACGTGCGCTACGAGGGACCGGCGTCGCTGCGCGTGCGGGCCGACGGCGCCCAGCTCCGGCAGCTCGTGTGGAATCTCGTCCGGAACGGCGTGCAGGCGAGCAGCCCCGGCGGCGCGGTGCGCGTGGTGCTCGAGCGCCAGAAGGCCGGCCCGGAGCTCTCGGTCGTCGACCGCGGTGCGGGGATCGACGAGCAGGCGCGCGCGCGTATCTTCGACGCGTTTTTCACGACGCGCTCGCACGGGACCGGCGTCGGATTGGCCGTGGTCAAGCGCATCGCGGACGAACACGGCTTCGCGATCGACGTGGAGAGCGGGGCAGGGGAAGGTGCGACCTTCCGCGTCTCGCTCGGCCGCGAGCTCGAGTGAAGAAGCGCCGGCCCGTGGGCCGGGTGTCGCAG
>DASXWF010000510.1:0-3716 GCA_036503835.1 Polyangiaceae bacterium
ACCGTGGTCGCGACGGCGGCGCTGGCTGCGCTCGTCCTCGCGCCGTCGGTGCTGCGCTTGCGGCCCTACGGCGTGGCGATCACACCCGAGCTGTGGTCCGAGTTTCCCGAAGCCGGGCCTTGGGGGCGTTTCGACGCAGCAGACCGGCCGCCGTTCCCGCCTCTCCCCGAAGCGGCCGTCAAGCCGCTGCTCGCGACCCTGGCCGGCGCCGGAGAGCCGGTGCTACCGGTCGTGAACGCCGGCGACCGGCGCGACATCGTCGCGCTCGGTCTCGTCCTGCTCGCGCTCGGCGCCTGGATTCCACTTTCGCGCCGGCGTCCGGAAGCGCGCCGCCTGTGGTCGTTCTTCGCAGCCGTCGCGGCGTGCCACGCGGTCGCGCTCGTGGCCGGGCTGCGCCTGTTCATTCCGGAGCGCTACGTCGCGTACGGCGCGCCCGTGCTCGCCCTGATCGTGGTGCCCTGTGCCCTCGGCGCGCTCGCCGATGCCGGGCGGTCCTGGCTGCGCTCACTGCCGGTCGTTTACAACGCCGCGCTGCTCGCGCTGATCGGTGCTCGCGGCGTCCCCTGGAGCGGCCTCACGGTCGCGATTCCACCTGCGGAGGTCCCGCTCTACGCGGCCATTCGCGCGCTCCCGCCGAACGCCGTGGTCGCCGGGTTTCCGGGCGAGGCGATCGACAACGTGCCGTACCTCACGCGGCGCGCGGCGTTCGTGACGCGCGAAACCCAGATGCCCTTTCACACGCAGTTCACGCTCCGCCAGCGCGAGCGCACGCGCGCCTTCCTGCGCGGCTACTTCGCGTCGAGCGACGGCGCGCTGCGCGACTTCCGCGACCGCACGCACGTCACGCACCTCCTCGTCGACCGCCGTCATTTCACGACGCGCCCGACCTACTTCGCGCCGTTCGATCCCGACGTGGCCCGGGCGTTCGACGAAACGTCGCGCCACGGCTCCGCGGCGCTGGCGAGCTCCCCGCGCACCCAGGTCTTCGCAGCGGGGTCGCTCGTCTTGCTCGATCTGGCAAGGCTGTGACCGCGCGGTTTCCCTGCGACCCGGCGTGGTGCTTCCGGGCGCGTCACACCTTCGGCGGCGGCATCGAAGGCGGCGGTAGCGGGGGCGGCGGCAGCGGGGGCGGCGGCAGCGGGGGCGGGGTGAACGAGGGGAAGCGCGAGCCACGGCTGCCCGTGCCCATGCGGGTCGTGCGGACGTAGTACGGACGCTTGCCCTGCGATTCGTGATAGGTGCGCGACACGACGTCCGCGACGAGCCCGAGCGAGAGCAGCTGCAGGCCGACGACGATCAAGAGCACGCCGAGCAGGAGCAGCGGGCGATCGGAGAGCTTCGCGTGGAACGCGAACTTTTCCACGACGAGCCAGACGCAGGTCAAAAAGCCGAGGCCGAGGCTCGCGAGCCCCGCCGAGCCGAACACCTGCATCGGTCGCGTCAGGTAGGACTGGATGAAGCGCACCGTCATCAGATCCAGCACCACGCGCAGCGTGCGGCCGATGCCGTACTTCGAGGTGCCGAAGCGGCGGGCGCGGTGATTCACCGGCATCTCGAGGATGCCGGCGCCGACCCAGCTCGCCATCGCCGGAATGAAGCGATGCATCTCGCCGTAGAGGCGGAGCTCCTTCGCCACCTCGTAGGTCATGGCCTTGAGCGTGCAGCCGTAGTCGTGGAGCTTGACCTTGGTCGCCACGCTGATGATGCGATTGGCGATCATGGACGGGAGCTTCCGGTTCACGAAGGTGTCCTTGCGATCGCGGCGCCAGCCGGCGACGAGGTCGTAGCCCTCCTCGAGCTTCTGGACCATGGCGGGAATGTCGGCGGGATCGTTCTGCAGGTCCGCGTCGATCGTCACGATCTTCTTGCCGCGCGAGACGTCGAGGCCGGCCTGCATCGCCGCCGTCTGTCCGAAGTTGCGCCGGAAACGGACCAGGTGGAGCGCCGGGTCCCCGTCGGCGAGCCCGCTCAGCACGGTCCAGCTTTTGTCCTTCGAGCCGTCGTCCACCAGGACGAGCTCGTAGTTGAGCCCCGTCGGCCGCAAGGCGGCGTGGAGCTCCTCGACGAGAAGCGGGATGCTCTCCTCCTCGTTGTAAATGGGGACGACGACCGAGAGGTCGAGCGTGGGAGCAGCGAGGGCGATCGAGAGCGGTTCGGACAAGGGCAGCCAGGCTTAGACAGCCGGGCGCGCCTGCGCAAGTCCCGGTCACCGAAACGCCTTCGAACCGGCCCGAGCCGGGGCATTCCGGCGATTGTGATTTGACCCCGAGAGCACTACGTTTGCCCCGAAATGCCGCAGCGAATCGTCAAAGTCGGACTGGTGCAAACCGCGGCGGGCCCGGACCCGCGAGCGAACGTGGAAAAAACGGCGAAGCTCGCGCGCGAGCTCGCGCGGCGCGGCGCGAGCATCATCTGCCTCCAGGAGCTCTTCGCGTCGGAGTACTTCTGCCAGCGGGAGGACGCGGCGCTCTTCGACCTCGCGGAGCCGGTGCCCGGCCCCACCACGCAGGCCATGGCCGAGGTCGCGAAGGAGACGCGCACCACGATCCTCACGCCGGTGTTCGAGCGGCGCGCGCCGGGCGTCTACCACAACAGCATGGCGGTGCTGGGGCCGAGCGGCGAGATGCTCGGCTTCTACCGCAAGATGCACATCCCCGACGATCCGCTGTTTTACGAGAAGTTCTACTTCACGCCCGGCGATCTGGGCTTCGTCGCGATCGGTGTGCCGGGCGCGACCGTCGGCCCGCTGATCTGTTGGGACCAGTGGTATCCGGAGGCTGCGCGCCTCACGGCCCTGCGCGGCGCGGAAATCCTCGTGTACCCGACCGCCATCGGCTGGCACCCGAAGGAGAAGGCGCAGTACGGCGCGGCCCAGCTCTCCGCGTGGCAGACGATGCAGCGCTCGCACGCTATCGCCAACGGTGTCTTCGTCGTGGCGGTCAATCGCGTCGGGCACGAGGGGGCGGCCGACGGTGGGCTGGACTTCTGGGGTCATTCCTTCGTCGCCGATCCCTTCGGCGTCGTGCTCGCCGAGGCGGGTGAGGGCGAAGAGACGCTGCTCGTCGAGTGCGACCTTTCCCGGGTGGAGGACGTGCGGCGCGGCTGGCCGTTCCTGCGCGATCGCCGCATCGACGCGTATCAGGGCATCGGTTCGCGACTGCTCGACGATCGTTCGCGCGAGTCGGGCCGATGAGTCGCGCTCGTTCGCGGCGCGCTGCGAAGCCTGCGCGCCTGCTCTCGCGGCCGACGCCGTTCGCGGAGGGTTACCGCATGCCCGCCGAGTGGGAGCCCCACGCCGCGACCTGGCTCGCCTGGCCGCACGAGGAGTCGGACTGGCCGGGAAAGTTCGCGGTGATCCCGTGGACCTTCGTGGAGCTTACGCGCCTCATCGTGCGGAGCGAGCGGGTTCGGCTGATCGTGCGCGGACCCGCCGAGCAGCGCCGTGCCAAGGCGCTGTTCAAGGGGTCGGGGATCGATCTCGGTCGCGTCGATTTCGTGCACGCGCGCACGGATCGCTCCTGGACGCGCGACTTCGTGCCGAGCTTCGTGGTGCGCACCGGTCGCGCCACTCGGGAGGCGCCGCGCGTGGCGGCCGTCGGCTGGCGCTTCGACGGCTGGAAGCGCTACCCGAACCACGAGCACGACGCGCGCGCCGGGCGCACGGCGGCGGGCTTCGTCGACGCTCACGTCTTCGAACCCGTCGTCACGCTGGGTAA
>DASXWF010000511.1:0-1984 GCA_036503835.1 Polyangiaceae bacterium
GTTCCGCACGACCACCGCTATGAGACTCGGACCAGCTTGCCAATCGTTCCCTGGCGAAAAAGCTTCAAAGGGTTCGAGCGGTTGCGCCGCAGAGGGGCATTTCTCGACGGGGCGATTGTGAGTTACTGAAGCCCTTCGAGATGGGTGCGTGTGTGGGAGTGTGGGTAGTCCGGCCTGCGGACCCGTACTTCAGTGATCGCGATACGCGGAGCGGTCGAGCTCGGCGACGTAGGTCCACGGCGACGACACGAGGCGCGCGAAGACGAGCAAGCGATCCTTCGATTCGACATAGCCGCCGGCCTCGCCGCGGCGGATTCGGTCGGCGAGCGCCGCGTCGTCCACGCTCGGAAGCACGAGGTCCGCGTCCGGGTCGGTGACCTTGGTGAGCACCTCCTGTTCGAGGGATTCGCTCACCGCGATCTCCGCCTTCTCGGTGACGAGGTAGGCGCGCCGGAATCCAGGGAGGTCGACCTTGAGCTTGGGCGCGAGCGCGGAGACACGAATGTCACAACCCGCTACACCGAGGAACTGGCCGCTGGCGCGCATGCCCATGAGCGCGCTGATGCGCACCGTCCGCTTCGTCGCGTCGACGACGGGGCGGGTCCAATGCAGATTCGGCTCGCGTGCAGCCATCCGATACCAGGGGCGGGCACGCGGATCGGCGAGCACTTCCCGGGCCGGAAACTGCGCGAAGGTCCCGTCCTCGAGGCCGATGAAGGCACGCAGCAGGCCGCTGTGGCCGCTCTTCAGCGCGGCGTCCTGGGCGGCGGCGGGGGCGTCTCGTTCGGCCGGCGGCAGCGCATCGACGAGCGCTTCGCGCAGCCAGCGCTCCAGGCGGTCGATCTTGTTGGCGTTGGCGGGAGCAGCGGCGCCCTCCTGCTTGCCGGGCCAGAACACGACCATGCCTTCGAAGCTCACGGGGGCTCCGCCGTACTGCGCCGAGGGCACGAGCCGGGGTACTTCGGGCACGCTGACTTTCCGGTCCCCGCGATCGAGCAGCTCGACCGTCGCGGCGGCGACCGATTTCACGCTGGCAGCCCGCTCGCTGAGCTCGGCGTCGATCACGTGGGCGCGGTTGCCGACGGCGATCAGCACGCGCCGCGTGTTGTCGAGGACACGCGCTTGGTGCTCCGTCTTTCGGGCGTCGTGGATCACGCCTCCGACGACGGCGACGCTCGTCAAGAAACCGCAGATGGAAAGGATCGTCATGGCGAGTACGGGTCTTCTCGCCGCTGCCCGCACGATCCCGCGCGCCAGTCCCTCTTGGTAGACCGACACGGGCTCGTCTCGAACGAAGCGCCGGATGTCGTCGGCCATCGCGCGCACGGACTGGTAGCGCTCCTCGGGCTCTTTCTGAGTGGCGCGGAGGACGATGGCGGCTAGCGCGGGATGCACGGACTGGCCGTCGACGTCGGGAGTTTTGGCGAGCAGGTTCTGCAGCGCCTCGGCGAAGGCTTGCTGGGTCGAGGTGTGAGAGCGGGCCGGTTTGAGCGTGGCGAGCTCCTGCAGCATCACGCCGAGCGCGTACTGGTCCGCCGCGGGGCCGACCTTGTCGATCAGGCCGAGCGCTTGTTCGGGCGGCATGTACTGAGGCGTGCCCATCACGTCGCCGTGTCGCGTCGCCATCGAATCCGGTTCGGACTCCTTCGTGCTCCGCGCGACCATCGTGGCGGAAACGCCGATGGCTTCGGTATCCCGCTGGCCGAGGTCGAAGGCGGACGCCGCGTTCTCCGGCGCGTCCTCGGCGTGCGCCATATCGATCGCGCCGCCGGTGACGCGCGCGAGGCCCCAGTCCATCACGTAGACCTCGCGGAATCGACCGAGCATCACGTTGTCGGGCTTGAGATCGCGGTGGATGACGCCGCGTTCGTGCGCGAAATGGATCGCTTCGCAGACGCCCAGCAGCGTGCCGAGTCGCTCCTTCAGCGAATACTCGCCGCGCATGCGGCGGGCACTCTCCGGCGCGCGCGCGGCGGACCGGATG
>DASXWF010000512.1:0-5694 GCA_036503835.1 Polyangiaceae bacterium
GAGCCCGAGCGGCGTGCGGCTCCGCGCGAGCAGGGAAACGGCGAGCCCCGTTCCGAGCGCGCTGGCCGAGACCACGCGATCGAAGTAGAGCCGAAAGAACGAGCGTTCGAAGCTCTCGTGCGTGGGGCGTGGTCGATCGTCCAGGAGCTCGCGCAGCACCGAGGGCGCCACCCCGACCTCGCGCGCGAAGTCGTCGATGCGAGCGTCGCCCTGCGAAAGCTCCGCCAGAAGCTCCTCGCTCCAGCCGGCTTCGCTGCAAAAGCGCCCGGCGGTCGCGAAATAGCGCGTCAAGAGCAGCGGAGTGCGCGTGCCGAACACGCGCGCCGCGCGCAGCAGCGCCTCCACCGGAGTGATCTCGGTCGCGTGCGCGAAGTCGAACGCGCGGTTCGGCGCGAGGAAACGCCGCGTGAGCGCGACCCCGAGCGGCTCGTGGCGCGGGCTCGGCTTGCTCAGCGGATGCGTGGGCGCGTTGTCCGGATCGTAGACGTGCCCGTGCTCGACGTGCACGTCCCCACGCCGCACGAACCAGCTGCCCACCGCGAGCGGCGCGTTCTTTCCGAGCTCCAGCCATTCGAGCAGCGCGTCGCGGGCCTGTCCGTCGGCGACGGCGGCGTCGTGGTTTCCGGGCAGCACGGTGAGGCGGCCGCCCGCCGCAAGATGGGCCCGGAAGGCGGTTTTCAGCGCCCGCTCCGGTTCCAGCATGTCCCGCATGCTGCGCAGCGCGTCCGCCGAAGGCGGATCGAGCGACAAGTTCCAGATATCACCGTTCAGGATGATCTCGGCATTCGGGTAAGCCGCGACGAGCGCCGCGAGCGCGTCGCCCTTGTCCCGCGAGCCGGCATGGGACAGGTGGACGTCGCCGGCGATCACGAGGGGTCGTTCGAGCACGAGGGGTCGTTCGAGCGCGAGGGGTCGTTCGAGCGCGGCCATGTGCGGCCCGCCAACCTAATGCCGTTCGCGCGCCGGGCAAGCACTTCTTCTGGGGGCGAGGCGGGGCCGTTCGCGGCAGCAGGCCCGGCGGAGTACTCCTGGAGGTGAAAGTCCGCCCCTCTCGGTGTAGGCTCCGCTCCCCATGAAAGGCGCCTTACGCGGGCTTGGCACCCGCGCCGAACGCATGCTCGGGAGCGCAGCCAAGGTGGTCTGGCCGCTCCTCCGCGCCTATGGCGAGCGCTTCCCCGGCGCGGCCCCGCACCCCGGCTGGGCCCCCGCACCGCTCCAGCGCAAGAAGGAACGGACCTTTCCGCCGCTCGGCTGGCCCCGGCGCACGGACTCGCTCTGCCCCGTCTGCGTCCGTGAGGCGCGCAGCGCGGTGCTCTCGGGCAAGCTCGATTTGCCCGAGTTCGTCGCCGCGACCCCCGGGGAGATCGCCGCGGAGATCGTCGAGAGCGACGGCCGCGTGCTGATGCGCAAGGAATGCCCGAAACACGGGCGTTTCGAGGACGTGATCAGCATCGACCCGGCCTTCCTCGGACGCATCGAGCGCCTGTTCCCCGGGCGCGACTACGAAGCGCCGAAGACGCCGCTCCGGCAGCACGGCTCGTCCTCGGTGAAGTACGGGCGCGGCGCCGTGCTCACCGTCGATCTGACGAACCGCTGCAACATGATGTGCGATCCGTGCTTCATGGATGCGAACCAGGTCGGCTTCGTGCACGAGCTCGGCTGGGACGACATCAAGCAAATCCTCGACGACTCGCTCACGATCAAGCCGCGCCGCCAGCTCAGCGTGCAGTTTTCCGGAGGGGAGCCGACGCTTTCACCCGAGTTCCTGCGCGCCGTCCGCTACGCGCGCGAGATCGGCTACTTCTCGGTGCAGTGCGCGTCGAACGGCGTGCGCTTCGCGCAGGAGCCGGAGTTTTGCCACGCGGCGAAGGACGCGGGGCTCAGGCTCTGCTACCTGCAGTTCGACGGCGTCACGAACGAGGCGAATTCCCACCGCAAGGTCGGGAACCTGTTCGACGTGAAGCTGCGCGCCATCGAGAACCTCGCCGCAGCCGGCATCGACGTCGTGCTGGTGGTCACGGTCGTCAACGGCGTCAACGCCGATCAAGTCGGTCCAATCGTGCGCTTCGCGATCGACAACGCGGACAAGGTGACCGTGGTCTCGTTTCAGCCGGTGAGCTTCACGGGGCGCGACGAAGAAATCGACGACGCGCGCCGCCACGCTCAGCGCTACACGCTGAGCCACCTCGCGCACGACCTGCACGGCCAGTTGGGCCTGATCGAGCCGATGCGCGACTGGTTCCCGCTCTCCGCGATGAATCCGCTGAGCGACGTGGTCGACCTCTTGCTCGGCGCGAGCGCCGAGTTCGGCGCGTTGAAATGCGGCTGCCATCCGAACTGCGGCATCGGCACGATCCTGCTGGTGAACAAGCGCACGAAGGCGGTGGCGCCCGTCGCCGACTTCCTCGACATCGAGGCGATCCTGCGGGACGCGCAGGAGATCGCGGACGCGGGGCTCGGCCGCGGGCCGACGCTCGCCGCGCTCGGCGTCTCGCTGTTGCGAAACTTCCGTCCGGAGCGCGCGCCGGCCGGCTACTCCTTCGGCGAGCTGTTCCGGCAGTTCACGAGCCAGATCGGCGCGAAGGGCGCGCGTGTGGGCGCGAGCGAAGGCGACGCCGGCAACTTCGAATGGCGCTTCCTGTTCGTCGCCGGCATGTGGTTTCAGGATCTCTACAACTACGACTTCCGCCGCACCGAGATGTGCATCATTCCCTACGGCACGCAGCTCGGTGAGATCTCATTTTGCGCCTACAACACCGGCGCGGGCTTCCGTCAGATCGTCGAGAGCATGAAGCGCACGGCCACGGTCGCCGAATGGTTCCGCACGCACGGCAAGCACCCGGTCTACGCAAAGAACCAGAACCTTGCGCTGCCCGACAGTCCGCTCAGCGTCGTCGTGCGCGATTTCGAGAGCGAGCGGCGCCGCAGGCTGCCGCTCGTCACCTGAAGTACGAGGACTCGCGAAACGCGCGGGCATTCTCGGTGGTCAAAGGTGCGCTTCGGGCGCGCTTCGCGCCGCGAGTTCGGGGTGGTAGCATCGCGCTTCATGACTCCCGTCGAGAAAACCATCGTGAAATCGCTGGTGGCCGTGGCGTGGTCGGACGGCACCCTGACCGAACCCGAGTCGGGCATGATCGACAGCCTGCTCTGGGCCTTCGGCGCGAGCGAAGAGCAGGAAGCCGAAATCCGGGAGTTTGCCAAGAAGAAGCGCACCATCAAGGGCGACATCGTCGCGAAGGCTCTCGATCAGGACGGCCGCGAGCTCCTGCTCGCGCACGCCGCCCTGCTCACGCACGCCGACGGCAAGCAGACGCCCGCCGAGGCGAAGCTCTTGAAGACACTCGCGGAGCATCTCGAGTTCTCCGACGCGGACACGAAGCGCATCGTCGGGAGCGCGAAGGACCGCGCGCAAGGCATGAAGCAGAGCTGAGGGCTCTCCCGAGGCGGGAAGGGTCGCGGCCGGGAGCAGCGCGGGAACGCGGCGTCTATTCGGCCGCCTGCTTCGGGAGCCACTGCTCGAGCTCGTCCACCGCGATGTAACCCCACTTGTCCGTCGCCTGATCCACGACCTCCAGCACCGCCTGCTTGCCCCGCAGCTTCTCCGTGTTCCACTCGCGGCGCGTGAAGGTGTCGCTCACGAGTCCGGTTTCGCTGAAGGCGCGCTCGCCGTCCACGAGCAGACTCACGCGCAGCCGTTCGTGGTCCTTGCCGCCCGCGACCCGCAGCGTGAGCCGATCGCCCACGATCGAGAACGCCGGCGAGCGAATGCTGCCGGTCGCTCCGTCGTTGCGAGACGGATGGAACGAGTTCAAGCAGGCGCCGACTCTGCCGCGCAGACTTCCCTGGCCGGGGCGGTTGCCGTACGCCGGGGACTCGGCGAAAGCGTCGCCTTCGGCGTGCCAGCCCTGAATCGCGTCGAAGCCGATGCGCGCGCTCGGGACGCGCTCGTAGCCGGCCGCGAGCGTGTCGAGCGCCCAGATGTCGTCCACGCCCGTGGGATGCGCGCCGCTCAGGTAGTAGCCGCGCGACCAGAGCTCACCCGAGAGTTAGCCGTCCACGATGTAGGTCGGACGCTTTCGGAGCGTCTCTTCGAGCGTGGCGGTCTTCTCGTGGCCCGCCTTGCCGCTTCCGAACCCCTGCACGGTACGGTGCGCGACGACCGGATCGATGACCCCGCACAGATCGATGACGCGGAGATCCGAGAAGAAGCCGGTGTGACCGATCAGGCAGGTGGCAACCGACGCGCCCGGAGGGGCCTTCGCCTTCAGCCACGCCATCAGCTTTCGGTTGTCGCGCAGGTCGTCGCGCCACGCGAGGATCTCGCGCTTCAGCGGGCCCTCCTGCCGCCCGCGCTGCCAGACGAGCACGAGCCCGAGCGCGAACACGGCCGTGCCGGCTCCTGCGATCCAGGCCGGCGATATTCCGATTCGCCCGAGCCCCTCCTCGTAGCGGCCGAGGATCGCGGTGATGCGGCCGAGGCCGATCGCGATCGCCACGGCGAAGAGCGGAATTTCGGGGACGAAGAAGCGATGCCCCGAGAAGAAATCGCCCCCGACGTAGGTCACGTACAGCGTGTGGAGCGCCAGATAGACGACCAGGGTGCGCGCGGTCCGTTCGCGTACGCCGAGGACGGCCGTGAGCGCCAGCGCGGGGATGTACCAGCGCTCCTCGAAGAAGCCTTTCACGTATTCGATGCCGCGTGCCCACGCGTCGATCGGGCCGCCGAGCTTCAGGTAGTACGTGTTCGGAAACGGGTAGCCGTAGTAGTGATAGCGCCAGGCGAAGTACACGCCGTACACGCCGAGCCAGACCATCGCGATCCGCGCCGTGTCCCAGGCCCTGCTTCGAAACTCGGTCGCGGAGCTGCCTCGCGAAAATCCTGCACGCGCGACCTCGACGCATTCGCTGCCGAGCAGCACGGCACAAAACAGGCCGGCATCCGGGCGCGTCAGGTGCGCCGCCGCGAGCGCAGCCCCCACCGCGAGCCAGCGCAGCCGGTGCGGGCGTGACGCGAACCAGAGCGCGAGCAGAAAGCAGAGCGCCAGAAGGTGCGTTTCGAGCCCGAACACCGCCCAACACGCGAACGAGTTGTCCGCGAGCGCGAGCGCCACCGCGATCAACGCCGGGACGAAGAGGCCGCCGGCGAGGCGCAGCGACAGGAGGCCGATGAGCACGACGCACGCCCACAAGATGAAGAGGTTGAAGTGGACGAGCAGGGGCACGAAATCCGAGCCCGTGGCGCGCGCGAAGAGAAAGAGCGGCGCCTGGAGCACGACCCACAGGAAGTTCGTGTACCCCTCCACGCGCTCGCCCGCGTTGAAGACGATCCCGTTCCCGAGCGCGAGATTCTTCGCGTATTGCATGGACGTCGCCGCGTCGTCCACGACATTTCCGTAGTAGGTCCGCGAGTAGTTCCGGGCGATCAGGACGGTGGCGATCGCCGCCACCAGGATCGCTGCCTCCCGAACGCGCGTGAGCTCGAGGAACGGGCGTGGTCCCTCGCGGGCGCTGTCTGGCACAACACGGCACATCGAAAGTCTCTCTCCGGAGACTCAGCAAGTGTCGTGCCGGCTCGCTCAGCGCCGCCGCCCCACGATCGGAGTCCCGTGCTTGTCGACTCGCAGATCGAACGGGTCGCCGCTGAAGCGATAGCGGTAGCGGTAGCGCGGCAGCGGAACGGTCGCGTTGAAGCGG
>DASXWF010000513.1:0-7505 GCA_036503835.1 Polyangiaceae bacterium
TTAGTCGGCCGCGGGCAGCGCGAGTATCGATTCTGGGGTTGGAAATGGCTGCCCCCACGTGGGCGCGGCGAAGTACGTCCCGTCGTGCTCGGCCTTCGGCCTCCGCGCGACGGGCGCCCTCCTTGCGCCGCTTCGCGGCGCGGGGGCGCGACGGTGGTTGCCGGTCGAATCCGGGCGCTCTGGCGGGCCCAAGACGGCCGCGCGCGTGCCGGGAAGCCCCGCGGTCGCGCAGATTCGCGGCACGGGGTGGATGCCGGCGCGTATGACCGGTACAAAAGATCTCGAGCAAGAGGAGAAGGCACCGTGAGTCACCTCGTCATCAAGAGAGTCGCCGTGCTCGGAGCCGGCGTGATGGGCGCGCAGATCGATCCCGGCACGCGTCAGACGGCACTGCGCGCGGCGCCCGCCTTGCCCATCACCCGGCGGCGTGAGCCGGCATGAAGCTCTGCTCGGCGAGCGTGGGGGCGACTGGCGTCGTACTCGTGCTTTTCGTAGCGTGTGGTTCTGACGGTCCTTCGGGGCACAGCGCTTCGGCGGGAAAGAGCGCGGGGCAAGCGGCGAGCGGGGGCAGTGTCGCAGGGGGGACTGACGCGAGCGGCGGCAGTTCCGAGTCCGGCAGCGCGGGAGCCGCGCCGCGGCCGGGCGGTGCCGCGGGTACTCGGGACGAAAGGGGCGGTGCGGCGGGAGAGAGCGGCTGCGCCGGCAGCGCGGGTGAGCTGGACGACGGCACCGGCGGCGTGCGTGCGGCCGGGGGCGCGGCAGAGCCGGGCGCTTCCGGTGAAGCAGGGATGGAGAGCGGAGGCGCCGGCGGGGAAGGCAATCCGGACGGGCGGCTCTTTCACGTCGTGGTCGTGCGTTCGAGTGACATCGAGCCGAGCGCCCCGGGAACGATCGGTATCGTGACGTTCTCCGTCGACGTGCCGGAGCTCCGCGCGGCGCACATCGAATTCGGGCTGGACCAAGACTACGGCATGACCGCGCCGGTCGATCTCGACGAGCCCGAGCTTCGAACGCTGCTCCTCGGCATGAAACCCTCGCGCACCTATCATTTCCGGATCATCGTGGAAGGCCCTGACCGGAGCCATGCCAGCGACGACTACGAGTTGTTCACGGGTCCGGCCACGACTGCGGTTGCGATCGGCGACTTCCACGTCGTCGATGCGGGGGCTCGCCGGCCCGGTTTCCTGCTCGCCTCGTACTGGATAGGGGCCGGTAGCGCAGTACCCTTCATCCTCGACGCCGACGGCGAGATCGTCTGGTGGTACGCCGGTCCGTCGCCGGCCGGCATTGCCCGCGCGCAGATGTCCGCAGACGGAAAGAGCGTCTGGCTCGCCGCTGCTCCCAACGAGGGCGCTCCACTGCAGCGCATCACGATGGACGCCCTCGAGAGCGAGTCGTACCCGGACGCGATTGCGTCTCACGACATCACGCCCGTCAGCGGCTCGACCATGGCCTACATCGAGTACGGCGAAGCGGATTGCGACAGCGTCTACGAGATCGAGCCCAGCGGCGAGCAGCACGAGGTCTTCGAGTCCCAGGGTGTTGCCGACGACGAGGAACCGGCGCTTCCCTGTCATGGAAACGCCTTGCGCTACTCGGCAGGAGAGGACCTCTACACCTTCTCCGTGTGGCACGACGACATCTTCGCGATCACGCGCGAAGGCAGCGTGGCCTGGCGGCTCACCGAGCGCTTGAATCGCAGCCAATCGGACTGGGGAGGTGCCCAGCACGGGCACCAGCTACTCTCGGACACCGTTCTGGTCTTCGCCAATACCGGCGTGGAACCGAGCGGCTCGGAAGTCGTCGAGTTCTGGCTCGAAGGCGGAGCGCTGCGGCGCTTCACGAGTCGCGGCCACACCGCGAATTTCGGTGACGTGCAGCGCCTCCCTGGCGGCAACACCCTCGTCACCTACTCGAACGACTCGCTGATCCAGGAGGTCGACCCCGACGACAACGTCGTGCTCGAGATCCGCGGAAGCGGCAGTTCGCGCTTCGGCTACGTCTCCTGGCGCGAGAGCCTGTACGGCTCGCCGCCCGAGATCCGCAACTGAGCCGCGCTCCGGAAACGGCCCGACGTGCGCCGGCGTACCGGCACACGTCGGGCGCGCGCCTCACTCAGGTGCCGCTGAGCACGAACGACTGGATCTGGCGATGCCAGTCTTGGTCGTTCGTTGACTGAAGCTTGACCCGCACGACCTGACCCGCGTAGGCACTCAAATCGACCGTCGAGGGGGACGGCTTGCTCGGGCAGTCTGCCGATGTCTGCAGGAGTACGGCGTTGTCCGAGATCCTCTCGACGATCACGTCGAGACTCGTCCCCAAACCGCACAAGTTGTTGCTGAACGTCACTGTGGCGGAGACGGTCGTGTAGCCGTGGAGGTCGACGACCTGGGAGACGGAAGCGTTGCACGGGTAAGACGGGCCGTGGCAGAAGAGGCTGAGGTTCCCGCCCGAAGCCGAAGCTTCGCTCACGTGGGACACGGTCCAACCGGTGAGGCCGCTGTCGAAGCTCGAATTGACGAAAGTCCCGCCGTAGGACGCGGCCACGCAGAGTGGGAAGCTCGAGCTCACTTCGCTCACTTGGAGGATGCCGTCCGGAGCGCCACCCGCGCCGTTACCCGAGTCGTAGCCGACGGAGACGACTTGCGAGAAGCCGCTCGTGCACGTGGCGTCGACGGCGATGGGGCCGAGGTCGAGCAGCGTGTTGTAGCTCGGCCCGGTCGCGCCCGTTGCACCGGCAGGCCCGGTCGCGCCCGTTGCACCGGCAGGCCCGGTCGCACCCGTTGCACCGGCAGGCCCGGTCGCGCCCGTTGCACCGGCAGGCCCGGTTGCGCCCGTGGTACCGGCAGGCCCGGTTGCGCCCGCTGCACCCGTTGCGCCTGTGGGGCCAGTCGCGCCGACTTCACCGGTTGCGCCCGTAGCGCCTGCTGGACCTGTCGCGCCGACTGCACCGGCTGGGCCGGTTGCACCGGTTGGGCCGACTGCACCGGCCGGACCGATCGCGCCGATCGCGCCTGTCGCGCCCGTCGCGCCCGTCGCGCCCGTCGCGCCCGTCGTACCGGAGCCCGAGCCCGAACCTGCTGGGCCTGTCGGGCCTGTCGGGCCCGTCGGCCCTGTCGGCCCGGCTGGGCCCTCTTCACCTCTTGAACCCGTCGCACCTTTTGGCCCCGCCGCACCCGTCGGGCCTCTTGGACCCGTGTCGCCGGTATCCCCCATCGGGCCGATCTCACCCATCTCACCGATCGGGCCCGTCTCGCCCGTGGGTCCGGTCTCGCCCGTGCTGCCGTCGCACAGATACTGCGTGCCCTCGATCTCTGTCGCGTCGAGCTGGCCGTTGCTGTTCTTGTCTGCGCCGTAATCCAGCTTCTGGCCGCCAGCGTCGCAGTTGTCCCCCGGTGGCTCTTCCGTCACCGCTACCAGAGCCGCGACGCCCGGGGCGCCCGGGCTCCCGTCCTCACCGGGATCACCGCCGCACGCTCCGAGGAACAAACCAGTGGTCACGTAGCCGAGACACGTCAGCTTCTTCATGGTCGACAACTCCAGTGAAAGTGGGCACCCGCTCCGCGTTCGAACGCCGGTAAACCCGCTCCACGTTCGGACGCCAGTAGCCCGCTCCGTGTTACTCTTACTCCGCCTTCGTGCTGCGGTGTGAGAACGTTCGTGGGGGGAGGACGATTAGGCCCGCGGACCTTCGACTCGTGAGCAGGGATCGCTCGTCGCCGCCATCGCAGGTCGCCTCAGCTGCATCGTTATGCCCCGCTTGCTCGCGTACGTGCCCCCTCCGCTCCACGCGCTCACTGCGAGTACGACGCGTCGGCGCCGAGCGCGTACGCCAAGCGCTCGTCGTCCTCGGAAGTGTAGGTGGTCGCGGGCGAACACCGAATCCAGTCGGCGCCAGCGTCAAGCTTCTGACGCGGCGGCCCCCCCTCCCATTTCACGCGCCCGCGAACCACGAGGGAGGGTCTTCGTGGGCGCCGGTCAAAATCCCCTCGCTCTCTTGGGCCCAAAACCGCCGCGCATCCTGCAGGCGCCGATTCCCGGCACCTGATGGGGTGGCTGCCGGCGCGTTTGACCGGTACAAAAGATCGCGAGCAGCAGGAGAAAGACACCGTGAGTCACCTCGTCATCAAGAGAGTCGCCGTGCTCGGAGCCGGCGTGATGGGCGCGCAGATCGCAGCGCATTGTGTCAATGCAAGAGTCCCCGCGCTCCTCTTCGACCTGCCGAGCAGCGTCGGCCCGAAGAACGACATCGTCGCGACGGCCATCGACCGGCTGAAGAAGCTCAACCCGTCGCCGCTCGTGAACCCCGACGATGTCGTCCACATCGAGCCGGCCAACTATGACGACGATCTCGAAAAGCTGCGCGGCTGCGACCTCGTGATCGAGGCGATCGCCGAGCGCAGGGACTGGAAGCACGACCTCTATCGGAAGGTGGCGCCCTTCATCGCCCCTCGCGCGATTCTCGCCACGAACACGTCCGGGATTTCGATCGCCGGTCTCGCCGAAGCGCTCCCGCCGGAGCTCCGCGAACGCTTCTGCGGCGTCCACTTCTTCAATCCCCCGCGCTACATGCACTTGCTCGAGCTGATCGGCACGCCCGCGACGGCGCCGCGGATCCTGGACGAGCTCGAAACCTTCGTGACGACGGTGCTGGGCAAGGGCGTCGTTCGCGCGCTCGACACGCCGACGTTCGTGGCCAATCGTATCGGCACCTTCGGCATGCTGGCGACCATGGCGGAGGCCGAACGCTTCGGGCTCACGATCGACGTCGTCGACGACCTGATGGGCAAGCGGCTCGGCCGCAGCACCTCGGCGATTTTCCGGACGGCGGATCTGGTCGGTCTCGACACGTTCGCGCACGTCGTCCGCACCATGCAGGAGACGCTCCGCGACGATCCGTTCCACTCGCTCTACGCGCTGCCGAAGGTCGTGGCGGCGCTCATCGAGCAGGGCTCCCTCGGACAGAAGAGCGGGGCCGGCTTTTACAAGAAGGTCGGCAAGGACATTCTCCGGCTCGACACCAAGACGGGTGAATACGTCGCGAGCGGCGCGAAGGCGGACGACGCGGTGGCCGCAATCCTCAAGAATCCGAGCGCGACCGAGCGCCTGCGGCAGCTCAGGGAGTCCCAGCACCCACAAGCGCGCTTCCTCTGGGCGGCGCTGCGGGACGAGTTCCAGTATTCGGCGTTGCACCTCGCCACGATTGCGACCAGCGCTCGCGACATCGATCAGGCCCTGCGTTGGGGATACGGCTGGTCGAACGGCCCGTTCGAAGTCTGGCAATCCGCCGGCTGGGAAACGGTCGCCGCTTGGGTCAAGGAGGACATCGACGCCGGCGAAGCGCTCTCGCGCGCGCCGCTGCCCGATTGGGTCACCGGCAGCCAGGTGAAGAGCGCGCGGGGCGTGCACGGCCCTTCGGGCTCGTATTCACCCAGCCAGGATCGATTCGTGCCCCGCTCGAACCTGGCCGTCTACGAACGACAGCTGTTTCGGACGCCACTCCAAGGCGAGGGTCTGCCCGGACCCGAAACCGCGGGAACGACGGTGTACGAAGACGAAGCGGTCCGACTCTGGACGCTCGATCGCGAGGTCCTGATCGCCTCGTGGAAGACCAAGCTACGGGTGCTGAGCTCCGGCGTCGCGAAAGGCCTGGCGCGCGCCGTCGAGGAAGCCGAGCAGAATTTCGTGGCCCTGGTGCTGTGGAACCAGGGCGAGCCGTTCTCGGCGGGCGCCGATCTCAAGGGCATGATGCCCGTGTTCCTGTCCGGCGGCGTCGAGGCGCTCGGGCGGGAGCAAAAATTTCTCCAAGAGACGCTGCTCTCGTTGCGATACGCGCGCGTGCCGACGCTCGCCGCGATTTCCGGGCTCGCGCTCGGCGGCGGCTGCGAGCTGGCGCTCGCCTGCGCGCGCCGCGTCGCTCACGTCGAGAGTTACGTGGGGCTCGTCGAGGTGGGCGTCGGGCTGATTCCGGGCGCCGGCGGGCTCTTGTACGGCGCGCGCCGCGCCGCCGAGGAATGGGCACTTTCGCCCGACGCGCCTTTGCTGCCGTTCTTGAAAAAGTACTTCATGAACGCGGCCATGGCGAACGTCTCGAAGTCGGCGTTCGAAGCTCAGCGCATGGGATACCTGCAGCCCGCCGACAGCATCGTGTTCAACGCGAACGAGCTCTTGAACGCCGCGCTCCGAGTCGCCAAGGGCATGGCGGCGGGTTACCAGCCTCCGCTTCCGCCCAAGGGCTTTCCGGTCATGGGCCGCTCGGGAACCGCGACGATCTTGGGCGGGCTCGTCAACTTCCGTGAAGGCGGCTTCATCTCCGAGCACGATTACCACCTGGGCCGGACCATCGCCGAGATCCTGTGCGGCGGAGACGTGGACCAGGGCAGCCTGGTCAACGAGGCGTGGATCCTGGAGCTCGAGCGCAAGGGCTTCCAGCGTTTGCTGGTCCATCCCAAGACCCAGGAACGCATCGCCGGCATGTTGCAGACGGGGAAGCCTGTCCGCAACTAGCCGCGGATTTTCTTGCATCGGCACCGAGTTTTCAAGTTCGAGGACCAACCATGGCAAAGCAAGTTGAAGATGCCTACATCGTGGCCGCCACGCGCACGCCGATCGGGAAGGCGCCGCGCGGAACGTTCAAGACCGTTCGTCCCGACGACCTGCTCGTGCACGCGCTCCGCTCGCTGCTCGCCCGCGTTCCGAAGCTCGACGCGAACCTCGTCGAGGACGTGATCGTCGGCTGCGCGATGCCGGAGGCCGAGCAGGGTGCCAACGTGGCGCGCACCTCGGTGCTGCTCGCGGGCCTTCCGAACACCATCGGCGGCGTTACCGTCAATCGCTTTTGCGCGTCCGGTACGACGGCGCTCGCGATGGCGGCCGATCGCATTCGCGTCGGCGAGGCCGACGTCATGATCGCCGCCGGAACCGAGTCGATGAGCATGATTCCCATGGGCGGCAACACGCCCTCCCTGAATCCGAACGTCTTCACCCGCGACGAGAACGTCGGCATCGCGTTCGGCATGGGCATCACGGCGGAGAAGGTGGCCCAGCGCTGGAACGTCAGCCGCGAAGATCAAGACGCGTTCGCGCTCTCCTCGCACCGAAAAGCGATCGCGGGCCGGGAAAGCGGCGCGTTCGACGACGAGATCACCCCCTTCGAGTTCGAGGAGCACGTCCCCGACCTCGCGAACGGCAGCGTCGTCGTCCGCAAGCGCGGACTCAAGTTCGACGAAGGCCCGCGCGCCGACACGAGTCTCGACGCGCTCGCCAAGCTGAAGCCCGCCTTCGCCGCCAAGGGCAGCGTCACCGCCGGCAACAGCTCGCAGATGTCCGACGGAGCCGGCGCTCTTTTGCTCGTCTCGGAACGAACGCTGAAACGACTGGATCTCACGCCGCTCGCGCGCTTCGTTTCGTTCGCCGTGAAGGGCGTGCCCCCGGAGATCATGGGCATCGGTCCGAAGGAAGCGATCCCGGCGGCCCTGGCCAAGGCCGAGCTGAAGCTCGACGAC
>DASXWF010000514.1:0-2952 GCA_036503835.1 Polyangiaceae bacterium
CGGCATGGGCGAGCCCGCCATTCGCTACACTGACGACCTCAAGCCCCTCCTCAAACACCCGGCGCTCCTCGCCGCGTTCGAGGCCAGAAAAGGTTGATTCGAGCGGACGCGCGGGTCGCGACGCGGCGGGGACTCGAACGAAGATCCCGGCGGCACCTGCCTGGACGCGTTTCGGTGCCGCAGGGCTCACGAAGCATGCGCCGCCTGACTTCGGCTTGCATCGCGAGAGGGTCCGTCCGTCATCATGTGTTGGGCATCACGCTGCTCGCGCTGACTTCGTGCGCGAAACGCGACGTGAGCTTCGCTGACGCTCGACGTGTGGAGCCCGCGTCCTCCGCCGGCGCGCCCTCGAGCGTTCGCTCGCAGTCGAGCGCCGCCCCCGCGGCGGCTTCCGCGAGCGCGCGTGCTTCCCAGGCGGTCGTCCCGGCCCCGATCCCGGTCGACGCGACGCTCGGTACCTTCCGGCTACGCGTGCGGATCGAATCGAACGAGCTCGACGACCCGGCGTGTGGCGCCTTCGGTTGCGCGCTCTGTCCGACCCTCGTCCACGACGTCTCGCCTTCGTCCGCCGACGACGCCTGGGTCGTCGGTTCCTGCGGCTTGCGCGGTCAGCTCGCCGCGGCCGGCTTCGTCGATCGCAGCGCGCCCTGGCAAACGGTGCGGAGACGAAACGGCAACGTCGTGGGCGAGTGCGAGAGCTACGTGTCCCACAGCGCCGTTCTCGCTCGCTCCGCAGCCGAGGCCTACGTCGCGAGCGATCTGCGCTGCGGGCTCGATCCGAGCGGCATCTGGCCCCGCCCGCTCGAGCGCTTCGATGGGAAGACCTGGAAAGCAGTGCGTGTCCGCTCGCCGTTTCGCGACGCGCACGAGAGCTCGCCGGATCTCTTGGCCGCCGGCGGCAAGGGTCCCGTCTACGTCGCGGCGCTCGGCGACGACTGGCATGGTCCGCCCGAATGCGGGGTGTACGAGCTCGGCGCGAAGGACATCACGGCGAGCAAGCTCTGCCGCCTTCCACCGCCGGAGATCGGGGGCGAGAGTGAACGGATCGCGTCGCTGGTGGTCGACGGGTCCGGTACACTCTGGGTTTCGGGCGCGGTTTCGTCGAGAGAGAAGGAAGGCGGCGCGTCGAAGCCGTTTCTATGGCGCAGGACGCAAGGCACCTGGCACGAGGAGCCCTTCCCGGACAGCGGTCGCCTCGGCACGAGCGCGGACGGCTCCGCCTGGCTCTTCGGCAAGGCGCTTTGGCTGCACGGCGCCACGCAGTGGGAGCGGGTGCCGTTCGATTTGCCCGCGGGGGTCGAGCTCGTGGACCTTGCGCTGAATTCGGCGAAGGACATCTGGGTCGCGGACAACGATCGTGTACTTCACTTCGACGGCCGGCGTTTCTCGGTGGTCCCGCATGAGGAGCCGTCCTTTCCCTTCGAGCGCATCTACGCGAAGGACGCGGGAGTCTGGGTGCGCTCTCAGTTCGAAGTCTGGGCGCTCGAGCGGCCCAACGGGAAATCGCCGCCCGCGGTGACCTTGCGGCCTGGTTTGCATGCCAATCGCACGCAGTGAAACCTGGTAAGAGTCGGTCGAAATGTCCCTGAAGTCGCGCACGCTCGGGTTGCTCGAGTTCTGAATCGCACGCCTCCGAGGCGGTTGCTGGTGGCCGGTGCGCCGGCTCGCGACGACCGAAAGCCGCTCAGGCTTCGAGCGGACCTGCGAAGCGATCGTCCATGAAGCGGCGGTAGCGTCCGTCGTCGGGCGCTCGGTCGGAGACGACGACCCAGAATCGAATCGGCTCGCTCAGGTTCAGCGTGTCGTCCTCGTTCGTAGGCAGGAGGGCGCCGATCTGGTACTCGCCGGGACGCGGATCAGCGCGCAAGGGCAAGTACTCGTAGCGCACGTTCTTCGGTGGCTCGGCGTTCCAGGTCAGGTGGGGCTCGGCGCGCTCGTAGCGCCGGTGCACTCGCGCGGCGATGTCCTCGGGAATCCGTCCCTGCCCTGCCGCGTGCGGCGCACGCACGCGGGTTTCGCTCGGCTGCTCGCCGAGGCTCTTCACGTCCACGCTCGCCCCCGGAGCTCGTAGTCGCACGCGGAAGACCTCCGCGCTCACCACGTCCAACACCACGAACCAGGGACCGAGCCCGAACAGCGTCAGGCCCCAGGAGCCGAGCACGAACCCCACGAGCTCCGGCCAGCGGCGCAAGAGCTCCGGCACGGGCACGGTTCCTTCCAACCTTCGGAACAGCGCGTGCAGCGCGAAGAGCGCCAGGGACACGAGGAGCGAAAGCAGAGCGCGCAGCCGCGTCATGTCCGCCGGCACCAGCAACGAGATCGGCAGCACCGCGCGGAGGGTTCCGAGCGACAGGGTGACCCAGCGCCGGTGAAGTTGCGCAAGCTCGCCGACCACCGCGCCGAACCAGGCCTTCACGCCCAGCCCCGGCAAGAGGCCCCCGTCGAACGCAGCGCGAGTTCGCGCCGCCGCAACGCCCTGAATCGCGCTGCTGAGCGGCCCCAGCACCGGAAAGGCGAACAGCAACACGAACGCGCTCGCGATCGTGAGCGCCGTGCTCCACGGCTTTGCGACGTTCGCGAGCGCTACGAGCCGCCCGCGCTCGAAGCCTTCGAGCAAGAGCAGCACGGTACCGATGAAGACGAGCGTGACGAGCGAGCTCGCGAGCGCGAGCCGCCGGAGCCCGGCGATTGTCCACGAGAGGCGCGCTCCTTCGACGAAGCTCGAGAAGCCCCTCAGTACTCCAGCGAACGCCCAGCGCACCGCACGCTTCTACGCCGGCGGCGGGAGCGCGGACAAGCTCCCTGCGGCTTCGTCCGCACTTGGCACGTACGGCGTCTCGCCCGGCGGCTCGGGGAGCGAGCGCTTCACCGAGAGCGTCTTCCTCGGCAGCGTCTTCCATCGCGATGGGCTCTGGGGGTGGCGCTCCCCAGTCTCAGGATGGCTGCCGATGA
>DASXWF010000515.1:0-7204 GCA_036503835.1 Polyangiaceae bacterium
GGTCGACTTCGAGAGGCGACTGAAAGCATGGGAAGAGAACGACCACGCGGAGCTTGCGAGATGATCCTCCCCAAGCGCGGCGACCGGGTGCGGGTGACGGAGGCGCACGAGCACTCGCTGCTTAGCCCTGGTGACGAGATAACGCTCACGAGCGACGCCTACGAGTGCGGCGGCCGACAAGCATTCGGGGACGCTCCGCCTGATGCTGTCGCTTTCATGTTCGAGAGTTCGGTCGATGGCGAATGCGGCTCGCATGCCGTCAAAGTCGAAATCCTCGAACGGGCGGGCGAAGACGACTGGTGCGTCAACTGCGACAAGCAGATGGTCAAAGCCGAGGTCATCACGGAGGATGGCGCGCACTTCTGCTCGGAGCGCTGCTACGCGGAGTACTTCCCGAAGCCCGTCCACCCCGAATTCGCCCGCGGCATGCGGAGGGCGGTGGAGATTGCTGAGCGCCTGCCGTGGCAACTTTCCAAGGGCAGCTACCTCGTTGAGCGACTGAAAGAGGCCGTCGAAAAGGAGCTCTCGAATGGCTGACCCGATCACATTCACCGATGGCGAGGGCGTGGAGTGGACGCTGCTCGCGAGCCGGAACCCGTCGATCAACCCGAGCGGATTGAAGCCGAAGAAGCGCCTGATGAATGTGCGCGACGCCACTCCCGACGACCTCGCCCGCGCCGGATACGAGCCGCCGTTGACGGTCCGCGAACATATCGACCTGCTCCAAAGCCTGGGCTACTTCGTCGAGAACCCGAAGGCGATCGACAGTGAGATCAGAGCGCTCCGGGCGCTCGAGCAGCACATCCGGCACATCGAGACTCTCGCTTCGGGCGGAGCTGTTGTTGGACGCACGGGTGACCTGCTCAAGGCCATCGACGAGGCGCGGAAGTGATGACGACGAACATACGATGCTTTGCGGTGCAGGTGTTTAAGTGTCCTGGTTGCGGCACGCAGCACAAGGATGACGTTCCAGGTCCAAGCGACTCACACGCCGAGCCTCCGCGCTACTGGCGATGCTCTGCATGTGGCTGGGGCGGTCGCATTGTGTCGCGGTGGCTGGCTGGCATCACCATCGCGGACGACGAGCCCATGGAGACGCCGTGAGCACCATCCGCATCCTCGTCACCGGGTCGCGGGAGTGGGACGACAAGGACACGCTCTGGTCCGAGCTCGACACGCTGCGAGGGCGCTACGGAACCGAGCTCGTGATCGTGCACGGCGCCTGTTACCCGGCGGTAGATCCATCAACCGGCGAGCGCCCCGAGATCAGCGCGGACTACCTGGCGCATCTGTGGTGTCTTTCGCGCGGAGTCCCTGAAGAGGCGTACCCGGCGACGTGGTATCCGGAAGGCAAGTTCGACAGAGGAGCTGGCCCTCGACGAAACCAGCGCATGTGCGACAAGGGACCGTATCGCGGGTGCGTTGCATTCCCGCTCGAAGGCAACGGGACTTGGGACTGTGTGAAGAGGGCGAATCGGGCGGGGATAGCGGTTAGGATTGTGCCAGCGCGCAAACCTAAGCAAGGAGCACAGTGATGCCAACCCTGACGGATGACGAACTAGATGAACTCTATGACGACGCGCCTCCTGTCAGGGCATCGGCTCTGCCGAGCCCGAGCGAGGTCGAGTCCCTCATGTGCAACGACGAGATCGACGACGGGAACGGCATGAAGTACCGGTGTGGTTTTGCGAAAGGTCACGATGGTGAACACAGGTGCTTCGCCGGCCTTTTCTGGGTTTGCTGGCCGCCGAAAGGTTGGCGCGAGGCGCGGAAGTGATTGGCAGACGAGCCCGCTCCGCTCTCGCGTGAGATTCTGCGCCGCATACTAGCGGTCCACGTTGCCGTTCACGCGGAGCAGTACGACTGGGGTGACGATGTATCGCAAGAGTGGTTTCGGCTCATGGACGAGTACGGCGTAGAAGTGATCTCGCTCGCCATCGCGCAGTTCGTGACGCCGAAGCGGACGGAGCGCGGTACGTACGCGCGCCACTCGCTCGGTCCGGCACAACAGCGCATCGTTCACGCGCTCGGAAGCGGTCCGCTCACGGTGAAGCAGATCGCGGACCTGACCGGAATCCACGAGCGGAACCTGCGCCGAAACATGGTCAGCATGCGGGCGCGTGGCTGGCTCACTTCGGACGGGTCGCTTTGGTCAATCGGGGAGCTACCTGGTGCTAAAACAAGCGAGTGAAACCACCCCGCGTCCCCCCTCCGCCGGTCCTGAGGAGACCGCTGCCGGCTCCGTCGAGAGCGCCCGCCATCGAGCTCCGCGGCGTCGAGTGGGAGGACGAGAGCAGCACGGGCCGGAGCAACGCCACGATGGCCACGTTTCAGTCACTGCTGAGCGTCTTCGACGGGCTGACCCCGGAGCAACGCCTAGCCTTCGTCGAACTCGCTGCCGTGTATTCAAGCCTCTCTCCCGAGGCGAGGGAGACGGTGCTACGGGTGGCGAGGGGATTGGCCTGACGGAGAGCGCACGATGCACACAACCACTTCACGCGATTGGACCCTGATTCACCACGGCGACTTCTCAGGCGATGTCACGATCCGCCAAGGCGAGCGCGAACTCACGGTCCCTGCATCCGTGCTGCTCGACTTTGCGGCGGCCGTTGTCAGGCAACGGGAGATGGACCGGCTCGAGAGCGCATCTACGGAAGAGCTTCTCCGGTTGAAATGAACGAACTCCACCTCGGTCAACCCCTCTGGGCCCGCTACTTCTCCCAACAGACCGCTGGCTACGTCGTGAAGCCGTTCGGTCGTGTGCAACGGGTCGAGCCGGAGAGGTTCATGGTTGCCGGGAAGTGGCATCCGATGACGGTGGTGGGGTTTGGTGTGTACACGTCGGAGGAGCAGGGGTTGCGACACGTGGCAGCGGACCCGTTCGTTTGTCCGACGGCGCCGGGGACGTGAACAAAACGAAAAAAACGCCGCCATCCGCGGGGGATGACGGCTCGTGTCGGACATAGGACGGTCGAAGGACGGCGTTACAACAGGAGCGTCACGGCCTCGGCGCCCTGTCCGCCTCAGCGCGCACAACGACCGTGCGGGCCGCCTCAAGCGCGTTGACCTGCGCCTGCAGCTTCCGGTGGTCGGCCGCCAAAGCCTCGTGCGCCCCGCTCAGCACGCCCCGCTCGCGCTTCTCCCGGACGAGCTCCCCGGACAAGTAGAGAATCTCTCCCTGGGCCGCCTGCACCTCTCGGCGAAGCTTGGCCTGCTCTGCCTGAGCCGCCTCGTGAGCCGCGTCACGGGCCGCGTCCTGAGCCTTTCGGCCGCCGAAGCTCCCAGCGCCGCCTAGGACGACGATGAGCGCTCCAGCGGGCAGCCGCTTGCGGAACCAGGACCACGCCGCATCCCGCAGCGCCTTCTCCGTCGGGTGGAGAGACGCGGGGCCTGACGTAGGAGCGGGGGAGTAGGAGCGCTTCTCGGGCTTGGCTGGCTCGTATTGAGCCTTGAGCCGCCGCTCCAGCTCCGCCTCGAGCTCTGAGGACACTACTCACCGCCCGCGGCCCGCTGCTCCAAGGCTTTGACACGCTGCTCGATCTCTACGGCCTTGGTGTGAGCCAGGAAATCCGCTCCGTTCACCGTGCGCCTAACCGCTGAGGTGTCGTCCGCGATGCCGCCGATGCGAGCGCGGATCGGATCCAGCTGGGCCTCGATCGCGCGAGCGGTCAGGGTGCCGAGTGCGCGCATGTCGAGCTTGATTGACTCGATCTCTTGAGCGACGCGATCGACCTTCGCCTCCACGTCACCGACCTTCGCCTTGACCTGTTCGATCTGGGCAAGCGTCTCGACGTGCCGCTCCCGACAGTCGCGCATCAGCCGAATGATGAGCTCCTCCATCGAGAGCTTTTTCAGGTCCTCGGTGGACGGGCCTTTGTAGTCGACGGGGGTCACGGTCTCTTGACCCACAGCAACGCCGCCGAGACGAGCGACGCGGCCACCACTGCTAACTCTGGCGGGAGACCAAGCTCTGGAACCTGAGTCGCGAGCGCTCCGAGTGCCGCCGCAGCGACGTATTTACCGACTTTGACTAGATTTTGCATCTGGAGCTCCTTCTGCTTCTGGGCCGTGTTCCTCGGCCGCGGCCCGCGCCGCAGCTAGTTGCGCCTGCTCCCCCGCCGTGAGCCGAGCGAGCTTCGTGGCTGTCTCTGGCTCGGGAAGCCAAACGGTCTCATTCGGATCGTTGCGGTGCGCCCGGAAGGAGCTCCAGCCGTGCGGAACGCGACCGTTTTCGTCCCAAGTATCAGGCATCGGCGCGTGAATACCACCGCCGACGCGAACACCGCGCGAAGGCTTCGCGTGTGCCTTGTCAAGTATCGCCGCGATTGCATCCCGTGCCGCAGCGTTGGGTCCCTTGTAACCGTGGCTCATGCTGCAAACCCATATCGTGTTTTCAGATACGCGCGTAGCGCGGTCAGTGCCGCAGCGTCTGGGGCAACCGTCGCCGCAAAGACCTCTGCGATAGAATCGCCCCAAATTCGCGTGGTCGCGTCGCTGTTCGTGCCGAGGTAGGTAGCTGTGCCGGTGTGCGCCGCGTTTGGCACCATTTCGTAGAAATGCGGCTGGTTCGCAGCAGTCATCGCTACGTCTGTGTCGACGCCGTCCGTGAAACGGTTTCCGACAGGCGAGTCAGCCGTTCGCCAGTTGCCCGTCCCGGTAGCGCCGCGCCAAACGTAGATACCGCCCGCTCCGGTAACAGTGAGTGGAGAGTTCAGGTTACCAAAAGTCGCGCCCGGCGAGATCGCCACCACGCCGTACCAAGCGATCGATGCGAGTCCGGGGCCAACGAGCTGATTGCTTGCGATGTCGAACTTGACGGACGGTTGCGGGGTCGGAAAGTCCGTTTCGCTCGCAACAAGATTCGGCTGAATCGCCGTGTTTCCCTCGGCAAAGTCATGGCCAGCACCGCTCTGGTCGTCCCACGCCGCGACCGTACCGCCGATGTCCGTCGTAATTCCGAGATCTGCGCGCAGCCAAAGGACGAGACCGTTTAGGTCCGTCGGAACGAAGTTCGACGCTCCGATTCGCCTGCTCGGTCGTCTAGTTACGAGCCCGTCCCGTCTCATGGCGCCGGGAAGTCCTCCGAGCCACGCCCGTGTTGCGTCGAGGAGCGGTAGAGCCTGAGGTAGCCGCTAACACCGGTCGGGGTCTTGTAGTGCATCACCTCGTATCTCACGGCACCCGTAGCCACGCCGCCGGACGGGAAAATCTCGCGGCCACCGATCGGAATGACCGGGAAGCTCTCACCGTCCGCAACGGGCCAGCACACGGTCTCCCCTGTCCCTGTCGCTCGATCGTCGATCGTCCCAGCGCTCGAGCCAAACGCAACGTACACCTTCGCGCCATCTGCTCGAACCGTGAGAAAGTTGCCGTTATCAATCGAGCCGAACAGCGTGTCCAGATCCACGGTCTGCACGGTCGGCCCCACCGCGAAAACCGCGATGCACTTCATCGCCGTAGTGTTCTTGAGCGGTGGTGTTACGTTGCTTGCCTGAAATTCCTTGTCCGACATGTCTATGCTCCCGCGATCCGTTGCGTGAAAGTCTTTTGCATCTTGGGCGTCTGCATCATCGGCTTCGGTGCCGGCGCTTGAGCTGCCTGCTGCGCCGCTTGCTGACCGATAGCGTCCATCGCCGACGAGAACTCGTGACCGACCGACTCTTGGAGTCCGCCCGCGAACCCGCCCAGATAGTCGAGCTGTGTGAGCATTCCCTCTGGGATTCCGGCGCGTTCGTCGTCCGTGAGCTGGGCCAGGAGCGAATCCATGATCCCGGCCTGTACAGCCTGTTGAAGACCTGGGTTTTGCTTCCAAACGTAGTCGAGCTTCGAGTAATCGAGCGAGCCGCCTTGGAAGTCGTCGAAGATGCTGAACGGCTCAAACGTCGCCTCGAACATCGCGTTCCAGAGGCGCACGTCTGACGCGGACAGAGTCTCGTACGACTTACCGCGAATGTTCGGCGTCGGCTTCGGCAAGTCGCGCTGGAGATTCTCGATCTTCCGCTGCATGTCCTGATCTGCAGCCATGGCGAGCGCGGGTGGGATCGCCGCAACTGATGAGAGCCGCCCCGAGAGTTCGCCCGCCTGTGCCTGCATCGCGATCCGCTCGAGCTTCTTCACGCGCTCGGCTTGGAGTTCCTGCTGCGACTTGTCCACGGCGGCACGCGGGACAACGTGCTTAGCGACATCGAACGCTTTCTCCGTCTTGCTCACTACGGTTGCGACGGCACGCGTTACGCGCGGGCGTACTGCGCTCGAGACCATGTAACCGAGCACCATGCCGGGCACGCCACCGACCAAACCGCCGACGCCCGCTGAGATGGCGGAGTTGGCGAGGATGCCACCGATGCCAGATTCAGCCGCTCCTGAGAGCGCATTCGTGAGTAGGCCTGCATCGATCGCGCCTTCGATCTCGCCCTTCGCATAGTTGATCACGCGTCCGACGGGCCCGGAGTCCAAAGTCGTGGCTTCTTCAGCTCTGGAGGCGAGCCGCCGGAAGTCCTTCAGTGCCTGGCGCGTCTCCGGAGGCATCCGCTCACCCGTGAGTTTCGACCGGGCCGCCCACGCGGCTTCCGTTTGCTGGATCTGCTCCGTAACCCGACGCTCGAGAGCCCCGCGGCCCTCGGACGAACGCAGCAACTCCCTGAGCTTCTGAGCCGAGCCAATCTCCGAGAACTCCGGGAGCGGTTGCGCCCGTAACGCCCGGTACAGCTGCCCAGCTTGCCCGAACGACTCACTCCCGAGGGTGTCGGAGATGTCAGCAGCTACTCGAGCAGCGGCTTGGCGCGTCAGATCGTCAGAGGAGAGCTCCGCAACCTCCGCCAGCTGCCGCACGGTGGCGTGCCCGATGCCGAAACTGGTTGGTAGGTCTGCCTCAGAGAGCTCCCGCGCTGCCCGATTCAGCACGATTCCCACGGCCCCGGGCGGAGACGTGTCGAACGACTGCGCGATCCGCTGCTGAAGCGAGCCGATCGCTTGCGGACCGTCCACGTCGCGAAGCAGCTTGCCCAGTTTCGGAGCCGGAACGTCGAAATCGAGCTTCGGCGCGAGCTGCTGAGCGTCCGTCACGGCCGAGGCGAAGTCATCCGAGACGCGGTCGAGAATCTGCGACCGAAACACGAACTTTTGCAGACCGCCTGGGGTCTCGGTGGCCCACTTGCTAGCGTCGAAATCACCGGCCTTGCGCGCGATCGTGTCCGCGATCCGT
>DASXWF010000516.1:0-2415 GCA_036503835.1 Polyangiaceae bacterium
GACTGGGACTTCCCCGTCGGCACCGTGTTCATGAAGACCTTCGCGCTCGCCGGCAAGCTCATCGAGACGCGGCTGCTCGTGAGAAAAGGCGAGTTCGACTGGTGGGGCTTCAGCTACCGCTGGCTCGACGATCAGAGCGACGCCGAGCTCCTCGCGGCCAACACCGACGGCTACGACGGCATGTACGAGGGGCCCGGCGGCATGCAGAACTGGCATTTCCCGAGCCGGCAGCAATGCCTGCAGTGCCACACCACCGCCGCGGGCGTCTCGCTCGGCCTCGATACCTCACAGCTGAACGGGGACTTCGAGTACCCGAACGGCGTCGTCGGCAACCAGCTCGAGACCCTCGCTCACATCGGCGTCTTCGAGAGCGAACCCGAGGCGCTCCCCGCTTACCCCACGCCGGCGAACGACGACCAGCCCGCCGAGCCGCGAGCACGCTCGTACCTGCACTCGAACTGCTCGTTTTGCCACCGGCCGGGCAGCAACTACACCGGGATCGACCTCCGCTTCAGCACGGCGTTCGAAGACATGCACCTCTGCGGCGAGGCACCCGACAAGGGCGATCTCGGCGTCAGCGGAGCGCTGCGCATCGACCCCGGGAATCCCGAAACCTCGGTGGTCTCGCTGCGGATGCACAGCCTGGACACGATGTTCCGCATGCCGCAGATCGGCTCGCGCGTGATCGACGACGTAGGCGCGGGCGCGGTCGACGCCTGGATCTCGTCGCTCACCGACTGCCCGTAACGGGACCGCTGAACGCGGACCCGCACGGGCAGTCTCGAACCAGCCTCACGCCTTCGGCGATCGCGAGCGGCGCCGGAAGAACGCCGCACCCGCGAGACCGAGCGCGCCGAACAGCGCGGCCAGCGAGCCCTGTTGCGTGCCGACCACGCGGCAACCGCAACCCTCGTCTTCATCCGGATTCTCGCCGCCACCCGAGCCGCCGCCCGCACCGGCATTCGAGCCCGCGGTTCCGGTCGTTCCCGAGCTTCCGGACGTGCCGCTGCCGCCACGCCCCGCGGATCCGGAGCTACCGCCTCGACCGGCACTCCCGGCCGACGAACCACCGCGGCCCGCTGTGGCGGCGCCACCCGTTCCGCCGCCCGACGTGCCCGCCTCCGGCTCGCCGCCGTCGCCGCCCGAGCCCGAAGTGGCCCCGGTTCCACCGGTTCCCCCCGAGCCGCCCATGCTCTGGCAGTCGTCGCCGGTCTGGTTCTTGGGCTTGATCTCGTAGACGGCGCCGCCGCCGTTCATCACGACGTACATCGCGCCGCCCGGTCCCTGTCGGATCGACGCGGGACCGGAACCCGTGAAGCTACCGGCCTCTACCGCGTCGCCGGACACGGCGCCGCTGCGATCCGGATTCACCTCGAGCGCGTGGATCCACGCCGCGCTGAAATCGGCGAAGAAGTAGTAAAGCGTCCCGCCGAAAGCGTCGTTCCAGCCGCAACCCTCGGGAATGATGCCGCCGATCACGCAGGTCCCTTCGGTCCTGCCGTAGTCGTGAACCGGGCCGACGCACTCGCGCTCCGGCGAGAAACCGTCGTCGCAGCTGACGCCGTCCAGATCCCCGTAGTCCTCCGTCCCTTCGACGAACGGGTAACCGAAGTGCTCGCCCATCCAGCCGTCGCCGGTCGGCGCGCTCACCGACACCTCTTCGCGCGTCGTCTCCCCCACGTCTCCGACCCACATGCGGTTCGAGTGGGGATCGATCCAGAAGCGCCACGGATTGCGAAAACCCCAGGCGTAGACGCGCTCGTCGGGCGCGTCGGTGCCCCAGTCACCGCGCACCTCGTCGCAGGCCGTGACATCGTCGACGCCGACCAGCGGATTGTCCGAGGGAACCGAGCCGTCGAGGGCCACGCGCAGGATCTTGCCGTTCCCCTTGTTCAAGCAGCTGCTGTACTTGTTGCTGGGCGGCGTGGAGTTCGAACCGGTGTCTCCGACGCCGACGAACAGGTGGTTGTCGTGAATGAAGAGTCCGCCACCGTCGTGGTTCGCGGGGCCTTCCAGGCCCGGGCCGTTCCCGACGCTCGCCGCGATGATCGGATTGTCGAGATCGACCGTGATCGAATCGTCGTCCCCGAGCGAGCCCTTGTACACGCGGTGCTTGTCGCCGTTGCTGTCCCCGTTCGAGACGTAGAAAAAGAACGTGTTCTCTTCGCTCGGATGCGCGACCACGCCGAGCAGACCCTTCTCCGACTGGGTGTCGACGTCCCCGAACGCCCCCATCACCACGTTCTTGGTGCCGTCGGTTCGGCGCACCGTGATCTGACCGCTCTTCTGCGTGACCACCGCCCGCCCGTCGGCGGCGAAGGCGATGTCGGTCGCGGCGTTCACGCCCGTGACGAATTCCGTATCGACATCGAGCGCGTCGGCGAACTCGCCGGTGAGATCGGCCTGCGCCGAACG
>DASXWF010000517.1:0-4840 GCA_036503835.1 Polyangiaceae bacterium
GGACGTCATCCTGACGCAAGATCTGTGTGAGGTCTGCGCGGTCTCGCTCGATGACGTTCGAGCCGCGGTTTCGCGGCTGGCTCACCGGGAGCAGGTCCGCATCGTGAGCCTCCGGCCGACGCGCCTCGAAGACGTTCTCGCGGATGTCGAACGCGTCGCGCTGGAGATCGGACGGGAGGCGCAGGGGACCGCCGTCCGCAGCACGTTGCTGCAACGAATTCGCGCGATTGCGAGCCGGGCGGAGCAGGCATCCGTTCGGCCCAGGGTGGTGTCGCTCGAGTGGATCGATCCCTTGATGCTCGGTGGTACGTGGATGCCGGAGCTCATCGAGCTCGCCGGCGGCCTGGCCGTCGGTGCGAGCGCAGGACGACCTGCGCCCACGATCGACTTGCACGAGCTGACCGCGCTCCGTCCGGACGTCGTCGTCGTCAAGCCCTGCGGGTTCACCCTCGAGCGCACGCTCGCCGAGCGTGACGTTCTCGAGCGCTCCGTCCTTCCGGCGACCGGCGCGACCACTCGCGTCTACGTCACCGACGGCAACGCATTCTTCAATCGGCCTGGGCCGCGCCTCGTCGAGTCGCTCGAGATCATGGCGGCCTGCGTGCACCCGGAGCTGTTCCCCGATCTGGTAGCCGCTCACGTCGACGCAGTCCGCACGTTGAGGTGAAGCGCGCCGGGAGCCCGGGCGTCGCGCAGCGGTTTCAGCGCTCGAAGAGCTTGCTCAACGTGCGCAGCGTCTCGTAGCGGACCAGGTCCGGCGGCTTCGGCATGGGGAGGCCCTCGTCGCGGATGCGCGCGAGGCAGTAGTCGAGGCCGCGCTCGATGGTGGGGACGGCCTCGCTCGGGCACGGAGGTTTGCCGAGCGCCCAGATGATCTGGAGCGCGGCACGTTCGAGCGCGCTCGGTACGACGGTGGCGGCTCCCACGCACAATCGCTTGATGGCGTCTCGAACCCGCGGGTGGCCCGTCCACGCGCCGATCAGCTTGCGCTCGGCGTGGCCGGGCGCGGGCGCGTTCGGAGACGAGACGGACAGGACCGCATACCGCTGGTTACCCTGGAAGTAGGGCTCGAAGCCGTCGACCAGCGCGCGCACTTCTGCCGCGTCCCAGATCGGTGCCGAGACGGTGACGATCAAAGGGAAGCCGTCGACGAGGAAGCGCACGCGCTCTCGAAGGTTACTCGAAAGCGCGCGCCTCCGTGTGCGGGGCCGCCGGAACCGCGGAAAACCCGGAGAAGTCCGGACGCCCGCGCCTCCGGGGCCGGGCGTTTCAACCGCGCCGTGGTTTGTGCGCGATGAAGTTCACGCCCAGGATGTCGAGGTCCCTGCTGACGCGCGTTTCCGCGCGAGTGCCCTCGAAGCAGCGAAAACGCGCGAGGACGGCCGTGTCCGTGAATCCGAGCTTCCACGTGAGCTCGTAGAGCTCGCTTTCGGTGAGCGCGCCGGCGATGCACGCGGCCCAGAGCTCGGGTTCGCGCCGGGACTCGAGCTTGAGCTCGCGCGCCACGACGACGTCGGAGAGGTAGAGGCGTCCACCGGGACGCAGCACGCGCATGACCTCCGAGAGTACCCGCCGTTTGTCGGGCGCGAGGTTGACGACGCCGTTCGAGATCACGACGTCGACGCTCGCGTCCGCGACGGGTAGCTCTTCGTAGACTCCCGCGCGGATCTCGACGCGCTCGCCGAGCCCGGCCTCGCGTGCCGCGCGCTCCGCCACGTCGCGCATGCCCGACGTGAGGTCGACGCCGACGGCGCGACCGGAAGGTCCTACGCGCCGAGCTGCGAGGAGTAGGTCCGTGCCCGCGCCGCAGGCATGGTCGAGGACCACTTCTCCGTGCCGAAGTGGGCCGATGGCGAGCGGATTTCCCACGCCGGCGAAGCGGTCCGTCGCTTCGCGAGGCAGCGCGGCGAGCTCGCTCGCGTCGTAGCCGAGGTACTCGGCCGCGTAGGCCGGGCCGCGGTGGAAATGGAAGTCGCCGAAAGGGTCGCGTGCGACGTTTTCGTAGGTGGCTTGGACCGCGCCGCGCAAGCGCGCAACGTCGAATCCATCGGGAGCCTGGAGCGCCATGTCGGGTTTCTCCTCTCGAGATTCGTGCGCGGGGGTCAACAGAAGGCCGGCGCGAGTTGCTCGAGGCGCGCGCGTGAGCTCGGGCTGATCCGTTCGAGCGTCGCGAGGAAGTTCGCGTGGGTCATGCCGCTGCCGAGGTAGGTCCAGCGATTGGAGCGCCGCTGCACCGCGAAGGCCCGCTCGTACTCCTCGGACCCGAGGCGACGGCCCGTGGCTCGGGCGAAGGCGTCGAGGTCGAACTCGACTTGCTTCTTGAGTCCGCCGTCGATGAGTCCGCCGATCGCGAGGTAGTCGTCGAAGGCTTTCTCGATGTCGGCGGGCTCTCGGCCGTCGGCGAGTGCCTCGACCATGAGCGTGTCGATCTTGGAGTGTTGGGCTTCCTCCATCCAATGATGCTTGAGCAGGCTCACGAAATGCGGATCGAGGTCGCCGCGGTCGTGCACGCTCTCGAGGTAATGGCGCTGGGTCATCCATTCGATGTGGAGGATGGCGAGCGCCACGCCGAGCGGGTGGTGGGCGAGGACCGCGCGGGCGATTTCCTGCGGCGGACCGATGACCTCGCAGTGCGTGCCGAAGCCGCGCTCGAATTCGCTCCGGAAGCGGTGGAAGAGGTGGATGTGCTTGGCTTCTTCGGCGGCAAACCCGAGCAGCGCGCGCACGCGATGGTCGTCGCCCCCGAGCAGCGGGCGCGCGTGGTCGAGGACGAAGGGCAGGACGAATTCTTCGACGAGGCCGAAGATGGAGAGGTAGGCGTTGCCGCGGATCTGATTGAGTACGCGCTGCTCGCGTTCGTTCAAGAAGTCGAGTGTCTGGGTCGCCGCCAGCGCTTCGGGCAGGAAAGGCTTGTCGAAGTCGAATGACTCGCCCTGCGGCAGAACGCCGTCGACGGTCCACTCGATGCGTTCGGAAATGGAAAGGATGTCCGGGTACGAATAGGCATGAATCGGTTGCATGGGAGTCCTCGTTTCGTGGGTTCGGGGTCGCCCGTTCGGGGCAACGAGAACTTGGGGGCCCGCCGTGGTAACGGCCGTGGTAACCGGCGTGGAATCGGCCGCGGCGACCCGGAGCGTGGTATGGGCGCAGCATGCCGCCGGCGTTCTCTTCCCCCGGACTGTCGATCCGGGTGTTGGGGGAGCTCCGCGTGCTGCGCGGCGGCTCGCCGCTGCCGCTGCCGCCCTCGAAGAAGACCCGGGCGCTGCTCGGGTATCTCGTGCTCACGGAGCGCGAGCACCGGCGCGATCGGCTGTGCTCCCTGTTCTGGGACGTGACCGACGATCCGCGCGGCGCGCTGCGCTGGAGCATCAGCAAGCTGCGGGCGCTCTGCGACGAGCCCGGCGCGGTGCGGATCGTTTCCGATCACGATGCGGTGTCATTTCGAGCGCACGGCGCGGCGATCGATTGGCTCGAGGTGCGCGCGCGCGCGGCGGGTGACGCCCTCGAACGCTTGGAGTTCGACGAGCTCGAGCGGCTGGCGCTCGAGTTTCGAGGCGAGCTCCTTTCGGGGCTCGCGCTGGAAGACTTCGACGAGTTTCAGAGCTGGTGCGTCGCGCAGCGCGAGCAGGCGCGCTTGCTGCACGCGGGTGTGCTCCGGGCGCTCGTGCGGCGAAGTCCCTCTCCCGAGCGAGCGCTCGCCCACGCGCGGGCCCTCTTGCGCGTCGATTCGCTGAGCCAGCCCGCGCGCGCGCTGTTGATCGACTTGCTCGGTCAGCTCGGGCTCGGAGCGGAGGTCGAGCAGCAGTATCGGACCGGGCGCCGGCTGCTGTCGGAGCTCTCGATGTCGGTGACCGACGAGCTCGAGGAGGCATACCGGCGCGCTCGTCGTGCGGCTACGGAGCGGCGGAGCGTGGAGGGGAGAACCTCGCTCGTCGAGGCGGTCCGCGCTCTGGAGCCGCCCGCCGGCGAGCCTCGCGAGACGGCCGTCGTCGTCGCGAATCCGGCTCCAGCGCCGGAAAGTGTCCCGCTCGTGGGGCGCGAGCGGGAATGTCGTGAGCTCCGAGCGCTCCTCGACGAGGCGGCGCAGGGGAGCGCGCGGGTGGTCGTGCTCTCCGGGGACGCGGGCGTCGGCAAGTCGCGTCTGCTCGGCGAGCTGGCCCTGGAAGGGAGCAGGCGCGGCGCGAGCGTGCTCGTGGGTCAGGCGTACGAGGTGGAATCCGGCCGCCCCTACGGGCCCTGGATCGACGCGCTGCGCCGGATCCCGCGCGCCGTCGTCGGCTCACGCCTGGCGGAGGAGCTCGCCGTTCTGGTGCCGGAGTGGGCTCCCGAGCGCGCCGCCCGACAGACCGAGGAGCAGCTGTTCGGGGCCGTTTGCGATCTCGTCGCCGCACGCGCGCACAGCGCGCCTCCGGTGATCGTCGCCTTCGACGACGCGCACTGGCTGGACGAGCCTTCGAGCCGTCTCCTGCACTACGTGGCGCGGCTCTCGCGGCATCGGCCGCTACTCGTCGTGCTTTCGGCACGCGACGGCGAGCTCTTCGACAACGTCGCGATCACGCGGGCCTTGCGCAGCCTGCGCCGGGACGGCTCGTTGCGCGAGCTCGCGCTCGGTCCCCTGAGCTCGGACGCGATCGCCGCGATCGCCGAGCACCTGCAGGCGAGCGCCCACGCCGCGCGGGTTTTCGCCGAAAGCGCGGGCAATCCGCTGTTCGCGATCGAGCTATTCCGCGCGCTTCCGGGCGGCGCGCAGGGCGTCTCCGGAACGCTTTCGACCTTGATTCACGATCGCGTGCAGGCTCTTTCCGAGCCGGCGGTCGAGGTGCTCCGCTGGGCGTCCGTG
>DASXWF010000518.1:0-7067 GCA_036503835.1 Polyangiaceae bacterium
CTCTCGATCGACGCTCAGAGTTGGGTGCGGTCCTTCACGGCGAAGGTGTCGCATTGACGCGCGTCGCCACCTTCGAAGCCGCGGCGGAACCAGCGCTTGCGCTGGGCGCTCGTGCCGTGGGTGTAGTTGCGCTCGTTCGCGTGGCCGAGCGCGTCGTCTCCGATGGCGTGTGCGGCCGTCGTCGCTTCGTCGAGATCTTCGTCCGTGATCTTCAAGGACGCGCGAGCGCTGTGCCCCCAGACCCCCGCGAAGCAATCGGCCTGGAGCTCGACCCGCACGGAGATCTGGTTTTCGGTCTCGCCGGGCAGGCGTACCTCCGTCGCGCCGATCAGGTTTTGCACGTGGTGGCCGACCTCGTGTGCAATCACGTAGGCCTGCGCGAAGTCGCCGGGCGCACGCAATCGGCGCTCCATCACGTCGTAGAAACTCGGGTCGATGTAGAGCTTCCGATCGCGCGGACAGTAAAAGGGACCGACCTCGGACGAAGCGTTGCCGCAGCCCGTCGCGACCGAGTTCATGAAGACGGCGAGCGTGGGCTGCCGGTATTCGCTCGCCGCCGTGGCGTAGCGCGGGAGTGCACCGCGCTGGAACGCGGCCGTCCAGACGTCCTCCGTCGAAGCCAGCACCACGCGCGAAAAATCGCACGCCTTCCCGTTTCCCGGCGACGCCTCGCACACGCTTCCGCTGCCCTGCTGGGTTCCGTCGCCGCCCGGCGCGCCCCCGAACAGTTGCTGTTTCAGGGGAGCCGGCAAGAGCAGGTAACCGACGCCGGCGACGGCGCCGAGGATCAGCGTGCCCTTGAAACCGAGCAGTCGGACCACCGAGGCGAGCGCCTGAACGGGAATTCCTCCTCCTCCGCCGCCCCCGCGACCGCGGTCCTCGAAATTGCTGGAACGGCGGCGACCTTCGATCTCCACGGCGACTCCTCCGGTTGGGTTCTCGAGAACGGTTCTTCCCGAGACTTGTCACGAGCCGCGGCGCGCGTCGACCGAAGCCCGGTGATTCGATGGTTTGGCCGCGCGCCCGGTGTCCGTCGTGCGGCCTCCGGTTTAGGATCCGGGGCCGAGATGACGCTCGTCTACGCCCACCGAGGCGCTGCGGCGGAATGCCCCGAGAACACCTTGCCCTCGTTCCGGCGTGCGCTCGAGCTCGGCGCGGATGCTCTCGAGACGGACGTCCATCTCACGGCCGACCATTCCATCGTTGCGGCTCACGACGAAGACGGCCTGCGCGTGGCCGGCGTCGCGCGCAAGATTCGCGAGAGCTCGCTCGACGAAGTACGAAGCTGGGACGCCGGCCACGTGTTCGTGGACGCCGCCGGGGCGCGGCCGTTCGAGGGACGAGGCTACCGCATCCCGACGCTGGAGGAGCTCCTGGTCGAGCTCCCGGGCGTGCGCCTCAACGTCGACTTGAAGTCCGAAGATCCGCAGCTCGCGGAGCGCTTTCTCGAGATCGTGCGCCGGCACGGCGCCGAGGATCGCGTCGTCGCGGCGAGCTTCTTCCGCTCGACGCTCGTGCGGCTGCGCGGCGCCGGCTGGCGTGGCGAGAGCTCGCTCTCGGAAATGGAGTTCGCGCGCTGGTGGCTCTTACCGGCGTGGTTCCGCCTCGGTCCCCCGCCCGCGACGCGGGCTCAGATTCCGACGCGCACGGGACCGTGCTCGCTCGCTACTCCACGCACCCTCCGCAAGCTGCACCGTCTCGGCCTGCGCGTCGACTATTGGACGATCAACGACCCCGCCGAGGCGCGCTCCCTGGTGGCGCTCGGGGCGGACGGCATCATGACCGACGATCCGGCGCGCATCGTCCCCGCCGTTCGCGCGGCGGGCGGCTGACCTCGCGCCCATCGCCTCAGACCGCGAGGCTCGAAAGCAAGGCCTCCAGAGTTCGGCCTCGGTTGAAGACCGCGTCGGCGAGCACGCTCGCGAAGATCGCCACCCACGCGAGGTACGCGTAGCCGACGTAGTCGGCGAACAGCAGCGTTTGCAGCCAGTCCTGGGCGAAGAGGTAAAACCAGGCACCGAGCAGCACCGACACGGCGAGGATGCTCGAAATGCCGATGCGCAGCCGCTCGGGGCCCGTCTCCCGGCGCGCCGCGATCGCGGCGAGCACGCAGAGCACGGCGTTGGTCGCTGCGAAGATGCGAAGGTCGCGGATCAGCTCCCCGACGAGCTCGTGATAGCGGCCGCGCGCCCAATCTTCGACGCGTTGCAACGCGCCGTCGATCCCTCGGAGGTACGACGAGAGCGCCCCGCGGAGCTTCGCGCCGACGTCCTTCGTCTCCTTGCACTCGTAGACGCAAAAGCTGCTCACGAGCGCCGACAGGGCTTCGAGCTCCGGTGAGTCGCGGAGCTCGCGCAGCGTTTTCGCCTCCGAGCGCAAGCCGGAAAACAGCGCGGTTCCCCAGGAGGCGGCCTCGAGCTCGGGGTAGCGTTCGAAGGTCGCGGCGGCGATGCGATCGACGAGCGCGTCGCGAGCGTGCCGCTCCACGAGGCCGGGCGCCAGGGCGAGCACCAGGAACGCGATCGCGAAAACCGCCGCCAGCACCGAGTTCACGACGTACAGAACTCGCCTCGCCAGCGCGCCTCCCGTGGCTCGAGGCTCACCCGACATCTCCATCAACTTACACCGGCTCGCCCGCATCGATCGCCGATTTCCGGCGGTCGCGAGCGCGAGTACCAATCCGGCACCGGCGACCGTACTTGGCGCCGGCACTCCGGGCGGTTAGGTTGCTCGGCTCATGGTGACGCTCGAAATCGGGCTCGACACGTTCGGCGACAGGACCCGTACCGCCGGCGGACAGAGTTGCTTGTCGCGGACGCTTCGCCGCAAATGATCGGGCGGGGCGCCGTCGCGGCGCGGGGGAGCGGGGACGCGCGCGTACGCCGGAGCTGTCTCGCGATCGGCGGCGCGCTGCTCGTCGGCCTCGGGGGCGCGACGGCCGGGGCCGAGCCGGGCGGACGCGTGATCCGCGCGGGGCACGAGGCGCGCGTTCAACGGTTCGTTGCGAGCGCGTACGCGCGGGTGGGGCAGGCTCCGCACGTCGACATCGCGATCGAGCGCGACGTGATTCGGATTCGCAGGGCGGGCGCAGGAGCATCGGAGCCGTCGATCGTCGTGGGCGCACCGGAGCACGAGTTCGGCGACGCCGCGAGGGTCGCTCCCGGAGTCGCGATCCGGTGCGTGGCCGAGTGCCCGTCCGAGGTGGTGAACGAACGCCGTGCGCTGGGCCTGAGTCTCGCCGCGAGCCGAGCGGAAGTAGCGGAGCGCATCTGGACGTTGCCGGACGTTCGTTCGCGCGCGAGCGTCGGCTCGCGCGCGAGCGTCGGCTCGCCGGGCCGGCTTCGCGTCGTCGCTCTGGCGTTCGTCCTGCTGCTCGTGTTCTCGCTCTATCGCGCCCTTCGTGCCGTCGCGCGACGCGAGCTTCTGGCGCTCGCGGTCGTCGTCGCGGTGGGCACCGTGCAACGGCTCGCGTTCGCCCGGCCCACGTTGATGGGCGTCAACGACTACAGCCGCGACATCGCGTGGCTCTACCGCCTGCGAACGAGCGGTAGCCTGGCCGGGTTGGTTCCGGACGGCCTGCACCGCTTTCAGCTCGCGAGCGCAACGAACCTCGTGCTCTCTTGCCTGCTGCCGGTCATCGTGTTCGCGCACGCGCGCGTCTTGTGGGGCGCGACGCGCATACCGATCTTGGCCGCGACGCTCGTCGCGCTCTGCCCGATTCTGATCGGCTTCTCCGCGAGCAACGTCGAGTTCGTCTCGAGCGCGGTGCTCGCGTCCCTCGGGCTGCTCTTCTTCCACGAGGCGCTGACGATCGAGCGCCCGTTCGTGGCCGCCGTGTTCGGCGCGGCAACGGTGGCGGCTCACGGGCTCAACGCCGAGCTTCGTCCCGAGAACCTCGGAACTGTCGGGGTTCTGCCGTTCGCACTGCTCGTCGTGCGTCCGACTCGGAAGAGCGGCCTGGTGATCGGCTGGACCACGATTGCCTGTGCGGCGGCCGTCGCGCTGGTCCTTTCGGGAACGCTGCTTTCGACGGGCGCGGTTTCCGTCGTGCCCGGGCAGCCAGGTCTCGATTTCGACGAATTTTCGCCGCGGGCCGCGCTGGTGGGGGCCTTGCCCGCGCTCCTCGTCGCCAACAACTACTTTCGCCCGACGGTTCTTCCGTTGTGGATGACGGTCCTCGTGATCCTCGGCAGCGTCCGGCTGTTCCGCAGCGGGCGCCGAGAGCTCGTCTACCTCGGCGTGTGGTTCGGGCTCGTCTACGGGGCGCACGCTCTCGTCGCCGCCGAGAACGTCCAGATTCTCAGCCGCTACGCGCTGCACACGATCGTGCCCGTGCTGCTCACGGCGGCTGTCGGTGCGGACTACGCCCTCGGGCGCGTTCTCGAGCCGTCGCTCCCGCTTCGGCGCCGCACCCTCGCGCTCGCGCTCGCCGGGCTCCTGGTCCTCGGCACTTCACTCCTGGCTCCGCCGCTCTACTTTCGGCCGCTCACGACGGTTCAGGAGGAATACCGATTCCTCGAGCAGCTCGCCGCGCGCGGGCTCCCGCCCGCCGGAGCGCTCGTGGCAGAACCCTACGACGCCGAAACCAACCCGGCGCACCGCCGGCGTTACGCGGAGCTCGGCGTTCGCACGCGCGCTGGACGCATGGTGCCCAGCGTCGAGTCTCGACGAGAGCTCGCGAGCCACGCTGGACCGGCGTTTCTCTACCTCGGCCTGCCCTGTCTCTGGCAGCGCGAGCCTCCACGCGTCCGGAGCGAAGACTGTTCGCGCGCCCTCGCCGCGGCGCCCTGGCGACTCGTGGCCGAAGCCTCCATCGCCGGTCCCGTCCACGACTCAACGGCGGGTCTCGCGCCGCAAGGCGGGACGGTGGCGCTCTACGAGCTCGACGAGGGGCAAAGAACGCCGTGACGGCTCGTGCCGCCACTTTGACAACATCGCTTGCGTCTGTTAGCAAATGAGCATGGCCGCGACGGCGAAGACGACCCTGTACCTGCGCGGCGTGCCGCGCTCGGTCGTGCGGGAAGCCAAGGCCGCCGCCGCTCGCGACGGTGTCACGCTCGCGCGCTGGGTCAGCGACCGGCTCGCGGCCGCGACGGGCGGTGCCGCGCGGGTGCCCGCGCCGCGCATCGACCTTCAGACCGACCTCGCCTGGTACGAGGCCAACCGCACGCAGCTCGAGCGCGAGTACCCGGGCGAGTACGTCGCGATCATCGACGAGAAGCTGGTCGATCACGACGGCGAGTTCGAGCGCCTGGCGAGCCGCGTATTCGCGAAGTACGGCGCCCGCCCGGTGTGCATGCCGCGCGTCGGCCGCTCGGTGGTGCGGGTTCGTTCGCCGCGACGGGCCGCCGGGTGAGCACGGGCACTGCGTACTCGCCGGACTTCGTTCCGCCCGCTCCGGTGCTCGCGGTTCGCGTGAGCGCGCCGAGCGGCACCGCGGGCGTCGCGCTCGTCCTGCTCGTCGATACGGGCGCAGATCTCAGCATGCTGCCGGAGTCGACGGCTGCGGCGCTCGCTCTACCTGTGGTTTCGAGCGTCCGGCTTCAGGGCGTCACCGGCGTCGCGCAGAGTGTCCGCGTCCACGCCGCGAAGCTCGAGCTTGCCGGCAAAACCCGGCTGGTCGAGGTCGCCTGCCTGGGGGAAGAGGCGCTGATCGGGCGTGACATCCTGAACGCGTTCGTGATGAAGCTCGACGGTCCGCGGGGCGTGCTCGAGCTCCGCTCACCGCCCGGCGGCGGCACGCCGACGCGGCGCCTGCGTCAGGTGCGCACCGGGTAGCTCACGGCAATCCGAAGAGCTCCACGCCGCTCACCACGACGCGGTTGCCGCCGCTCGGCAGGATCTCGACGATCTCGAGCTCGACGGTCGTGACCGGAGAGTCCACGACCAGGGACATCGGTTTCCACATCGGGTCGGTCGAGACGACGAGGTCGGTCGAGTCGAGCTCGGCGCCGGTGCCGTCGAGCGATCGCACCGTGAGCCGCGACGGGCCCGAATCGGAGGCGCCCGTCACCGAGAGGATCCGAATGCCGCGCAGGCGGGCGGGAGAGGCCAAGGTCAGTGTCAGGGTCTCACCGAGGGTCCGACCGTTGGCGCTGCTCCAGTACGTCGTCATATCGGTGTCGATGGCGTTCGACGCCGCCAAGCCGCTGCGCATCGACGACGCGACCGCCTGAACCAGGCTCTGGAGTTGCCCGCCGAGCTGGTGCACGCCCGCGAAAGTCCCCGCGTTGCCGGTGTTCCAGGCGCCGTCGAGCACACGCGTCGCCGGATCGTACGCGGCTTCGTAGTGGTCGAGCGGATCCGGTGCCCAGCCGCCCGTCTGATCGAGGCTGACGCGGTTCGTGAGGGGATCGAACGTACCGACGCCGACCTCCTCGCCCGAGAGCAGGATGCCGAAAGCTCCGGCATTTTCGAACCAGTCGAGGCGGTAACCGAGCGCCGCCGTGCCGTCGGGGTTCGGCGTCGAGCTCGTGAACACGAGCGTCGAGGTCGTCCAGTTCTTGCCGCTCGAGTCCGCAGCGTCGAGCACCCAGTAGCCGTCGCGCAGATCCGGTGCTGAGCCGCCTCCGCCCGAGCCGCCCGCCGTCGTCCCGGAGGAGCCCCCGGTGGCGGCACCGCTCGAGCCTCCCTGAGTCGAGCCTCCAGCGCTGTCGTCCCCGGCGGCTCCGGCTGCCGAACCTCCTGTACCCGGATCGGGAGCTCCCGCGCCGCCGGCGTCCGAAGTGCCGCCGGCGGACCCTGAAGTGCCGCCGCCGCCGCCTGACGAGCCGCTACTGCCGCCCGTGCCGCGGCCCGCCATCGGTTGCGCCACCTCGCCTCCTTCGCCTCCGATGATGCCGATCGCCCCGCTACCCGCGCTGCCTGCCGAACCGCCGGTCCCGCCGCTGGGTGACGAGTGCGGGCCACCGCCGTCGATGCTCAAAAACTCGTAGCCGTAGCGGCAGCCGGCCACGAGCAGGACCGGCAACGTCCAGAGGGGAAGTGCACGCCGTTCAGTGAGAGCCGGCCGGCGGCGCATGCAGCGATTCACGAATGTTCGAGTATAGCGTGATGTCGCGGAGTCG
>DASXWF010000519.1:0-3762 GCA_036503835.1 Polyangiaceae bacterium
GACACTTCCTGGTCGGCGACAATCCGGAAGGCTCCGGCCAGGCCACGGACATCAACGCGCTGGGACACGTGGCCGGCACCACGTTTTTTCTTCGCGATGATTCGGAAACGCCGGGCGAGTTCCGGTTTCGTAACCGCGCATTCGTTTACGACGGAACGGCGCTGACCGAGCTCGGCGTACTCCTCGGCAACACGATGAGTCGAGCGGAGGGAATCAACCGCGGGGGCGATGTCGTCGGCAGCTCGTATGGAGGTCCTGGCGAACAACACGCGTTCCTGCATCGAGACGGCGAGCTCGTCGATCTCGGATGGGGACGCGCCCTCGCCGTCAACGACCATCGCGAAGTCGTGGGCGGCACCGTCGTCGTCGACGTCACGAAAGCCTTCGTCTACTCGAACGGCGAGCTCCAGGTCCTCGGAACGCTAGGCGGCGAGACCAGTATCGCCGTCGACCTCAACGCCCGCGGTGAGATCGTCGGCAACTCCCAGACCGCGAGCGGCGTCACGCGCGCGTTTCTGTATCGCAAGGGCGCGATGGCCGAGCTCCCCGTTCCTTCCGAAACCAGCACCGCGGCGGCGATCAACCGCGTGGGCGAGATCGTGGGCGCCGCGAGCTCGGGCGCGACACCGACGGTCAGCGAAGGCTACCTCTATCGGAACGGGCAAGTCTCGCTGCTCCGGGACCTGGTGCCGGACGACGGGTGCTGGAACCGGCTCGAGGCGCGCGACATCAACGACCACGGCGACATCGTCGGCATCGGCGTCATGAATTCGTATGCCAGCTGCGGAGAGCCGGGACGCTACCTGGTCGTGATCACGCGGCGGCCCGGGCGGTACCGCTGAATCCCTTCGAGCACACGAGCGGGGCGTGACAGTTTTGCTCGGCTGTTGCCAAGTGGGCGCACCACCTCGTCGTCAGTGCGGCGGGATTGCCGAGCAAAAGGGGGGGCCGTGCGTTGGCACGGGAATTGGAATCGGCGAACGACGGGCGGCGTCTCGCCGCGAATTGCGTGTTCGCAGAGCTTCTCAAGATCTTGTTTCGGGCACGGTGGCTGGGCGTGCTGACGACCGTACAGGCGATCGCTTGCGGCCCCACTCAGCAGGGCACGGCGAACCGCGACGGCAACGGCGAGCATCCGACCGAGCAGGGCGAAGCCGGTGGAGACCAGGGTGAGGTGGGCGGCACGACGAGCGACGGGCGTGGCGGTGCTTCCGGCGGCACACCGCCTTCCGGAAGCTCGAACGGTGGAGACGCGAGCGGTGACGACGACGAACCACACGAGGCCGGTCGTCCTTCACACTCTGAACCACCTTCTGGCGAAAGCGGCGCCGGGGGTCATGATGGCGAGAGCGGGGCGGGAATGGCTGGGTCCGGCGGGGCCAGTGACGGAGTCGGCGGAACCGGCGGGGAGATTGGGCAAGGCGGCTCCTCAACGAGCGCGGGAGGATCTGCTTCGGGCGGCGTTGGTGGCGGATCGACCGGAGACGCGGGCGCGCCGACCGCCGAGGCAGGCGCTCCGGCGAATGCGACAGGCGGAACCGACGCGACAGGCGGAACCGACGCGACAGGCGGAACCGGTGGAGTGGATGCCACCGGCGGCACGAACGCTTCAGGTGGAACGGATTCGCCCGGCACGAGCGGCGGCGCGGGCGCAAGCGCGGGAACGGGCGGAAGTGAGTCAGGCGTCGGCGAGGCGTGCGCAAGCTGTGGAGCCACGGCCTGTGCGGACGTCTTCGCGCGCTGCTCGGAGAGCCCCCTGTGCAGCGCGTGGGTCGATTGCCTTGCTGGCTGCTCGAACGCAACGTGCGCGCGGACTTGCGACGATGCCCATCGCGACGCGGTGTTGCTCACCACGCCCGCCTACGCGTGCCTGTGTGGCGCCTGCTCCGCGCAATGTTCCAGCCTGGACGCCTGCTCGCAAGGCTGCGACGAGGGCGACACACCACCGGCACCGGCGTCGGCCGCGCCACCCGCGCTGAGCGACACCGGATTGTACGCACGCAGTGCCGGGGGAGGATGGGCGCTCGCCCCGTACGTTCGCAGCTTCCAGCCCGAATTCGTGCTCTTCTCGGACAACTCCGCGAAGGAGCGCTTCATCTACCTCCCGCGCTGCTCCACCATCGATACGAGCGACATGGACCACTGGAGCTTTCCGGTGGGAACCCGCGTCTGGAAACAATTCACCCGCGACGGCATCCGCATCGAAACGCGCTTGCTCGCCAAGTACGGCCCCGGCGTCGCCGACTGGCAAATGGCCTCGTTCCGCTGGCCGCTCTCCGCGTCGCAGGGCGTGCCCGACCCCACCCAGGCGCTGCTCGTCCCCGCCGGAGGCGCCAACAACGTGAACGGCACCAGCGCCGACATCCCCGCCCTCTCGGAGTGCAAGTTCTGCCACGAGAAACTGACGGATCGCGTGCTCGGCTTCAGCGCAATCCAGCTCAGCCATTCGCTCGGGGGTCTGACGTTCACCGAACTCGTCGACTTCGGCATCTTGAGCGACGCACCGGTCCGCACCGGCTACGATCCGCCGGGAGACTCCACAGCCCAGGCCGCGCTCGGCTATCTGCACGCCAACTGCGGCGGCTGCCACAACGACACCGGCATCCACGTATCGATGTTCCTGCGACTCTTGGTCAATCAGACGAGCGTGGAATCCACCTGGGCCTACTCCACCGCCGTCAACGTCCATACCGAGAACGCGGCGTTCCCCGTGGATCGCATCGAGCCCGGTGATCCGAACGCGAGCGCCATCATCCAGCGCCTGCTCAGAAACCCGAGCGCCGGCCAAAACGGCCAGATGCCGCCGGTCGGGCGCGAGTTCGTGGACGATGTCGGAGTGGCGCAAGTAGCGGCGTGGATTTCGGGAATGCCGCGCTGACCTGCGCGTGGTTTCGATTCCTGCCTGTCCCAGGCGTGGTTCCGAGCCTGTCCCTTGGCCGGAATTGCGGCACCGCTACACTCGTACGATGCGTCCGCCCTTCTTCAGCATCGCCGTACGTTCCGCTCAACCGGGTCGCCGGGTGACGGCGGACGATGTGGTGCGCTCGGTGCTCGAGGAGGTTCGTACCGGGCACCTCCCCGCGGGCGGGCGCCTGCCGCCGGTGCGCGTGCTCGAGCGCCAGCTCGGGCTGTCGAAGAATACGGTGCAGGCGGCGTACGACGAGCTCGTCGCACGCGGTGCGCTCGAAACGCGCGAGCGCGAAGGGGTCTTCGTCGCTCGCAGCGTCGAGAGCATTCCGGTGGCGGAACCGAAGGCGAAAGTTCCGGTTCCCCCGCTGCGTCCGGTTCCGACGTTGTTCCGCAAGGGTCCGCCGCCCGGCGCGCTCGCGCTGAGCACGGTGCTGATCGATCCGCAGCTCCTGCCGCGGGAGCGCGTCGCCGACTGCATCCGCTCGGTGTTGAAGCTGCCGGGCCTGCAACCGCTCTACGACTACCAGGGGCATCCGATGCTGCGCGAGCTGATCGCCGCTCGGCTGAACGCGCGAGGCGTGCCGGCGAAAGCTTCGCAGATCGTCACGACCGTCGGGTCGCAGCAGGCGCTCGACATGGTCGCGCGCGCGCTCGATGTCCGGCGCGTGGCGCTCGAGAATCCGGTTTATCCGCACGGGCGGCTGCTCTTCGAGAGTCACGGCCTCGCCCCCACGGCGTTGCCGCTCGAGCCGTTCGAAGGCGTTCCCTTCGATCGCTGGGAACAGCTGCTCTCGGCGACACGACCCGGGCTGTTCTACGCGATCACGAGCTTTCAGAATCCCACCGGCTATT
>DASXWF010000520.1:0-4910 GCA_036503835.1 Polyangiaceae bacterium
ACCGATCAGTTCTGGGTCTCCGCCGGCGCCCGCCCCATCGTTCATTTCACCCGCAACGTGAACCTCGCGCTCGAAGGTGGCCTCGACTGGGTCAAAGACGAGGCTCTCGCGACCGAAGGCACGCTGGCGAAGGTCACGGTGGCGCCTCAAGTGTCGATCGGCAATCGCTGGGCCAGCCGGCCCGTCATCCGCGCGTTCGTCACGGGTGCTTTCTGGAGCGACGACTTCGTGGGGCGCGTGGGCGGGCCGGACTACGTGGACGACAAGAAGGGGCTGAACGCCGGCATGCAGATGGAGGCGTGGTGGTGAGTACGCCGGCTCCCCGCTCAGCGACAGGAGTTCGGTAGGCTCTTGCGTACGCTGAGGATCGTCGCGAGCAGCGTCTTGCAGCCGTTGACGTAAGCCGCCTTCCGAGTCGAGTCCATCGAGTTGCAGGTCGCGGTGTCGAAGCTGCAGAGCGGCCCGCCGCCCACGTCGCGGCAGCACGCGTTGGCGCGCGCGCAGATCTCGCAGCCGGCGTTGGCATCCACCGGCGGCACACTGGGCGTACCGGCGCTCGATGCCCCAGCGGTGCCGGGTGACCCACCATTGGCCGCGCCGCCGCTCCCGCTCGGCGGGCGGGGTCGCCGCCAGCGCCACGCGAGCTCTTCGTCGCTCATGGCGACGCCGGTTTCCGGGTCAGAGGTGTCCTCTCCGGCGTTGTCGACGCCTGCGCAGCCGCCGAGGAGCGTGAGCAGGCCCAAGGCCGTTCCGATGGGTACACGTCGGCGCTCATTTTCATTCATCGGGTCCTCGCTTTCGTTCGATTCGCGCTTCGCGCGAAGCACCGTTCAGCGGTAACCGAACGAAACGAAGCAACCTTCGTGCCGGTGCGGACCGGGGCGCTCGGCACCACTCGGCGGGGCGTCCTCAGGAGAGCGACAGAGAGCCCCTCAGGTCGGTACGTTTTCCACGCGAGCTTCGAGCGGCACCTGCTGCCGGCGCAGCGCCTCGAGCTGGTGGGAACGCCAGATTGTGTACAGCACGGGCAGCACCTCGAGCGTGAGGAAGGTGCTGGTCACGAGCCCTCCGATCATCGGCGCCGCGATCCGGCGCATGATCTCCGAACCTGCTCCGTCCGCCCAGAGTAACGGCATGAGGCACGCTCCCATCGTCACGATCGTCATGATCTTGGGACGCAGCCGCAGCACCGTGCCTTCGGCGTGGGCCTCGATGATGTCCTGGCGCGTGTGCATGCGGCCCGCCTTCACCCGGCGCTGGTACGCCTCGTCGATGTAGACGACCATCAGCACGCCGGTTTGCATCGCCAATCCGACCACGGAGAGCAGCCCGACCCAGACCGGCGCTGAAAGGCGGTAATCGAGGAGGTAGAGCGTCCAGAAGCTCCCGACGAGCGCGAACGGCACCGAGACCAGCACGATCGCGGCTTTGATCAGGCTGCGGAACTGCAGGAACAAGAGGCCCAACATCGAGAGCGCGACGAGCGGGGCGATCAAAGCCAGTCTCCGCTCGCCCGCGATGATGAGGGGATACTGCCCCGTCCATTCGATGCGCTCCCCGCTCCTCAGCCGAGCCGTTCCGGCCGCGAGCGAGTTTTCGACCTCGGCGCGCGCGGTTCGGACGAATCCAGCGAGGTCGGTGCCGTCCGCGACGTCGACGTGGACGTACGCGGAGAGCTCGCCCGACTCGGAGCGCAGCATCGCGGGCTCGTTCACGTACGCCGGGCGCCCGAGCATGCCGAGCGGTACGGGCGGCCCACGGTGATCCGCTCCGGAGCGTACGGTGATGTCGCGCAACACGTCGTCGGGCTGTTTCGGCAGCCAGGGCGCCACGAGCGAGAGCCGGAGCCTCCGGCTCTCGCCGCCGCCGTTCCCGGACGGAGAGCGTAGCTCTCCCCAACGCCCGCCGGCGAGGAAGAACTCGACCGTGCTCTGCACGAGCTTCGCATCGACGCCGTGGCGGGTCATCGCGGCTTCGTCCGGTACGAACGTCAGGCGCGTCTCGCCGCCGGATGACTCGTACGTCGCGCTCCTGGTGCCCGGTACGCGCGAGGCCGCCTGCTCGACCGCCGCCCCGAGCTGGTCCAGGCGGGCGGGGTCCGGAGCGACGATGCGGATGCCGACCGGCGTCCTGACTCCCGTCGCCATCATGTCCATGCGCGCGCGCACGGGCGCCGTCCAGGCGTTGGTCCAACCGGGAAAGCGCGTCGCCCGGTCGAGCTTGTCCATGACCTCGGCGGTGGTCCGCGGCGTCCATTCGGGCCAGACCAGGCCGAGCACGCGCTTCAGCGGTTCGGGCGCGAAGCTCGAGTACCAGCGCGGCCGATACACCGTCGGCCACTGTGCGCGAGGTTTGAGGCGGATCGTGGTCTCCGACATCGAAAACGACGCCGGATCGGTGGCCGTCTCTGCGCGCCCGATCTTGCCGAAGGTCAGCGCGACTTCCGGCTGCTCGGCGATGTCGAGGTCCTGCCGTTCGAGCTCGCGCGCCGCTTCCTCGGGCGACAAGCCCGCTCGCGTCGTCGGCATGTAGAGCAGGTCGCCCTCGTCGATGCGCGGCAGGAACTCGCTGCCGAGCCGAGGAATGATGGGAAGACACGAGAGCGCGAACAGGAACGCCGTCGCCAGGGTGAACGACGGTCGCGCGAGCGCGAAGTTCACGAACGGGCGATACAGTCGCACGAGGCCCCGCGTGAGCGGGTTGTCGAGCTCCGCAACGACCCGGCCGCGCAGCAGCCAGTCGCGCAGGGCCGGCGCCGTGGTGAGCGCAACCAGCGCGGCGGCTACGATCACGACCGTCTTGGTGACGGCGAGCGGCCGGAGCAAGCGTCCCGTCTCGCCGCCGAACGCGAACACCGGCACGAAGGCGATCGCCGCGATCAGCAGCGAGATCAGGATGGCGGGAGCGAACGTCGAAGAGGCGGCGACGAGCCGTGCTCGGCGTTCGGCACCGGTGGGGGCGGACCCGGCGCCGTCCGCTTCGAGCCGGCGATGGCAGGCGTCGAGCGCGACGAGCTCGGCATCGACCGCGAGCCCGAGCGCGATCGCGATGCCGCCGAGGCTCATGATCGTGGCGGGGACATCGAACAGCCGCATCGCCGCGAAGGTCAAGAGCACCACCAGCGGCAGCGTGAGGATCGGCAGGAGCGCGCTGCGCAGGTGGAGCAAGAAGAGCAGCACGACGAGCGCGACGACCGCGACCTCTTCACCGACGGCGCGCAGCAGCGTCCGTTCCACGCCCTGCGCGAGCTCGGAGCGATCGTAGACGACGCCGAGGCGCGCTCCCGGCGGCAACTTCGCGCGTTCGTTCGCCAGCACCTGCTTGACGCCGTCGATGACGGCGCGCACGTCCGCGTCGCGCTTCGCGATCACGATCCCGCCGATCGCGCGCGTCGCGCCGTCGACGTCCGCGACGCCGCTCGCCATGTCCGGGGCTACCTTCACGCGTGCCACCTCGCCGAGCCGCACCGCGGTGGCGCCCTGCGCCTCGATCGCGGTGCTCTCGACCCGAGCCAACGATGCGTCCGGCTCCTTCTCGAGGGCCGCGCCCACCGACGCGACGACGTCGGAGTAAGCGACCCCCGTGACGCGCAGCTGATCGGCGGTGGTCTCGATCAGGACCTCCTCCGGGTGACCGCCGAGCGGCGCGACCTCGGCGACGCCGGGAACCTTCGTGAGCGCGGGCCCGAGCACCTGATCTTGGAACAGTCGCAGCGAGGTCAAGAGTCGGGTGGAGCGGTCGTGCTTGGCCTCGGCCATCGGCATCTTCTGGGTCTGCTCGGGCGGCAAGAGCGCGTACTGGAGCACCCAGCCCGTGCTCGACGCCTCGTGACCCACCCGGACCCGCGCTCCCGAAGGCAGCCGCGGCCGGAGTTTCTCGACACGCCGATCGATCTCGGCGCGACCGGGGGGCAGAGCCGCCGCGCTCTCGAAGACCACCGCGACGTACGACATTCCCGACATCGACGCTCCCCGAACCGCCTTCGCGCCCGGTACGTTCTGGAGCGCTGTTTCGAGCGTGCTCGTGAGCCGTTCCGAGACCTCCGAGGCGGGGTGGCCCATCCATTCCGCCAAAAGGACGATCTGGGGGTCGGAAAGATCGGGAATGGCGTCGCGCGCGAGCTTCCGCTGCGCGAAGACACACCCGATCACCACCACGGCCGTGGCGAGCAGGACGACGAGCGGACGACGGGCACTCAGGTTGACGATTCGAAGCATCACGATCAAAGCCCTCCCTGCGAGCGAAAGTCCACGTCGAGCGCGAAAGCATAGCGAGCGGCGACGTACTCGTCTTCGACGAGGCCGGAGACGACGGCCGCGTAGCCGTAGAGGATGTTTCCGATTTCGATGCGCCGGCGCACGGCGCTCCGCCGATCCTCCGAGACCACGAAGACTTCGGGCCCTTCGGGTGTTTTCAGCACCGAAGCCGCGCGCACGACGAGCCCCCTGCGCGTGCGCTGGGCGAACTTGACGGCGCCGGTCATGCCGGGATCGAGCTCTCGTCCGGTGACGTTGAAGCGAATCAGCACCGTTCGGGCGTCCCAGTCCAAACGGGGTTCGCCGCTGACCTCTACCTCGACGTCCGAAGCGGCGCCTTCGCGTCCGGGCGCCGTGCTCGAGAACGTGCCCTTCTCTCCCGCTGCGAGGAGCAGGCTCTCGTCGCGAAAGAAGAGCGCCGTTCCCGTTCGTGGAGCTTCGATCGAAGCGGGCGCTCGCATCTCGAGCGAGAGGGGGAACGGCTTGGTTCGGGAGACGGCGTCGAAGGCGCGAAACTCGGCGCGGGGTGGGAGCGCGAGCGAGGATTGGCTCCCGGGCCGCGAGATGGGCTCCAGCGCCATGCGGCAGATCGAACAGTCGCCGGGCACGGCAGACGTCACCGTCGGGTGCATCGGGCAAGCGAATCGGGCCGGG
>DASXWF010000521.1:0-5580 GCA_036503835.1 Polyangiaceae bacterium
ACGCACATCGAGCATTCGCTCTTCGGCCACAAGATGCCGAACGTGAAGATCCAGGTGTTTCCCGTCCAGGAACGCTACGGCATCATCTTCGTGTTTCCCGGCAACCCCGAGCGCGCGGAGACGAACCGGTTGCCCGAGATCCCGGAGTGGGACGACGACAGCGGCTGGGGCAAGATCCCGGCCGACTTTCTGTGGCGCGCGCATCACTCGATCATCATCGACAATACCTGCGATTTCACGCACGCGTACCTGCACCGAAACCGCCGTCCGTTCACCTACGCGGAGCTCAAGACCTTGACCACGAGCGACGGCTCGGTGGACCTCGAGTACGACACCCGCGTCGGCGATACGCCGCTCCAGCGCCTGTTCGTGAACCAGAAGAGCACCAATACGAACGCGATGAAGCTCGGCTATCGCTATCCGTATCAGTGGTCGTCGACGGACGACAAGATCAAGCACTGGTGCTTCGTGCTGCCGATCGACGAGCGCACGACGCGTGCCTTCTTCCTGTTCTACTTCAGCCCGGAAACGGTACGGATCCCCGGGGTTCCGCTGCGCCTGCCGAAGACGCTCTTGAACGCGGTCATGCCGATCGCCCGCCGGCTCTTCGTCACGCCGCTCCTGGACGAGGATCGGGTGGCGGTGGAAGCCGAGCAGGAAGGCTACGAGAAGCACTGGGACAAGCCGGTCCCCGATCTCAACCCCGTCCCGCTCGCGTTCATGGCGCTCACGCTGAAGAAGTGGGACGAGTACCTCGCGAGCCGTTGAGTCGATCGCGTCACTCGCGAATTCGCTCCGGCATCGAGGCGCCGCAGAGTCGCGTGATCGCTCCCGCGACGCGCTGGCGCTCGCGCTTCGGAACGCCGAGCGACGCCAGAAAGCGCGCGGGGTCTTGCCCGCGCGCGGCGGACTCGGCCGCGCGCTCCGCGAGGTCCACCCGCACGGCCCAGGGCCCGAGCGGAACGGCCCCCAGCGCGAGCCAGGCCTCGAGCGGCAGCTTGCCGCGCGCGCGCGCCGGGGCTCGCGAGCGCTGCTCGGCGACGGAATCCCCATAGTAGACGCTCACGAGCCGCGCTCGCTCGCGGTGCGCGGCGGGCGAAGCGAGGGCCGCGGCGCTCACGGTGAGCCGGCCGAGCCGGATGCCGAGCTCGTCGAGTCGTTCGCGGGCAGGTGCGTCGAGGACGCTGAGCGAGGGCTCGAGCGGTTCGCGCAAGGCGGTGCCGAGGCCGAGCTCGAGCTGGTAGGCGACGGCACGCAGCGCCGGTACCTCGGAGCGAGCCAGCTCGCGCACGGGGGCGAGCAGCCGCCCCACCCAATCGTGGGCGAACGCGCGCAGCCGCCGCTCGAGCCGGAGGCGCTGGGCGGCTCCGAGGTCCGCGAGCTCGAGGCAGCGGACCTCGGGTAGGGCCGAGGAGCGGCCGCGCGTCAGCCGGGCGAGCTTCTGTCCCTCGGCGTGGACGAAGCCCGCGTCGTCCACGGAGAACGCTGCGTGCGGCAGGTCCGCCAGGTGTTCGAAGCGGTGCCCGCTCGTCGTGACGGGATCGGCCTTCGGCTCGAGACGGCTGCGCAGCGCCTCGAGCCCCGAAAAAGGACGAAATCCTCCCGGGTCGGCGGGTGCCGGCGCCGGGAGCGCGCGCCGCGGTTTGGGGCTCGCGATCTCGCGCGTGCGCGTGCGGCGTTCGACGAAGCGTTCCACGAGCGCGGCGTGCAGCGCGTCGCTCAGTCGGTCCTCGAGCAACGCGAGCTCGCTCTGCACCTCCGTCGCGCGCTCCACCCAGCCCGCCTGGTTCGCGACGAAAGACCAGGTCCTGAGCGCGGCGATGCGCGCCATCAGCGTGTCCGCGTCGCCGTCCAGCCGATCGAGCGCGCGCCACTGCTCCCGCAGGAAATCGCCGCGCAGCGGACCTTCGCGCAACGCGCTCCACACGAGCTTCAACAGCTCCAGGTGCACCTCAAACAGCAGCCCGCGAAAGTCGGGCACCTGGCACACCCGCCACAGCCGTTCGACGTCCGCGGGGGAGCGGAGCTCGGCGGCGACGGCCGGGTCGCGCAAGAACGCCAGCAATGCGCGCGTATCTTCCGCCTGCGTGACCCCGGCGAGCACGGGATGAAAGGGAGGTGCGTGCAGCGAGTCCAGCAGCGCCTCCGGCGAAGAAAAGTCCAGACCGGTGTTGCGGTAGCGTACGCGGCGCACGGGGTCGAAACGATGCGTCTCGACGCTCGCGACCAGGTCGCGCTCGAACGCGAGCGGGAGCACGGTCCCGAACGTTCCCGGACGCAGAAAACGCCCGGCGCGTCCGGCAATTTGCGCCACCTCCGCGGCTTCGAGCGCACGCGCGCGTTGTCCGTCGAACTTGCGGCGCGCCGCGAACGCGACGTGCTCGACGTCGAGATTCAGCCCCATGCCGATCGCGTCCGTCGCGACCAGCGTGTCGACCTCGCCGGCTTGAAACAGCGCGACCTGCGCGTTGCGCGCGCGCGGTGAGAGCGCGCCCAGGACGAGCGCCGTACCGCCCCGCAGCCGGCGCAGGCGCCCGGCGAGCGCGTACAGATCGCTCAGCGAGAACGCCACCACGGCCGTCCGGGGGCGCAAGCGCGAAAGCTTGTCCGCGCCGCTGAAGCGAAGCTGCGAGAGGCGCGGCCGTTCTTCCTGCCGCGCGGCGGGCACGAGCGCCGAGACGACGGAGCGCATCGTCCCCGCACCCAAGAACCAGGTCTCCCGGCGGCCGCGCGCGTGGAGCAGCCGGTCGGTGAACACGTGCCCGCGCTCCTCGTGCGTCGCGAGCTGCACCTCGTCGACCGCGACGAAGTCCACCTCCCGCGAGAGCGGCATCGCCTCCGTGGTGCACACGAAGTAATCCGGGCGCGCCGGGACTCGCTTCTCTTCGCCGGTCACGAGCGCCACGCGATCTTCCCCGAGGCGCCCGGAAATGCGGTCGTAGATCTCGCGCGCCAGGAGCCTGAGCGGCAATCCGATCATCCCGCTCGGATGCTCGAGCATCCGTTCGACCGCCTGGTGCGTCTTTCCGGTGTTCGTCGGCCCGAGCAGCGCGACACTGCGGGTGGCGTCGTGGGGCACGCCGTCGAGCTTGGCTCAGGGCCGCGGTTGCGACCAGGCTGGACGCCGTTGGACGCCGTTGGACGCCGCTGGACGCCGCGATCGGCCAGGGAGTACCTTTCTCGGAGGATGCAGGAGCCTCGGACGGAGCGGTTGCTGGCGTTTGCCCGCAAGCTCCAGCGCGCCGACACGTTCGGCGCGCTGCTCGAGACGGCTCGGGACGAGGTGCGCGAGGTGATGGGGTACGCGCACGTCTGGCTGATGATCGCGGAGACGGAAGCCGCCGAGAAGCTCCGGCTCATCGACGTCTCGAGCGTGCAGCGCGAGCTCGTGTGGGAGGTCGCGCCGGTGCTCGAGGTGAAAGGGGACGCGCTGATGGAGGAAATCGTGGCCGGCGACGTGCCGGTCGTGATCGCGGACGCCCGCACCGATCCGCGGACCAACAAGGACATCGTCGAAAAGCTCCAGAATCGCACGCTCATCAACATCCCGCTCCGGCTGATGGAGCGGCCGCTCGGCGTCTTCGGGACAGGGACCTTCGGGGACGAGGGCTGTCGAGCGCCGAGCGCCGAGGAGCTCGACTACCTGATCGGCATGGCGACACAGATCACCGTGGCGGCCAGCCGGCTCCGGCTGGTCGAAGCCCGCGCCCGGGAGGAGCAGGAGCGCCGCGAGCTCGAACGGCGCCTGCTCCAGGCGCAAAAGCTCGAGAGCCTCGGGATGCTCGCGGGCGGGGTGGCCCACGACTTCAACAACCTGTTGACGGTGATCCTCTCGAGCGCTTCGCTCGCGGAGTCGCGCGCGGACGGAGCCGTGAAACGCGACCTGCAGGCGGTGCTGGACGCGGGCTCGCGCGCAAAGGACCTCACGCGGCAGCTGCTCGCGATGAGCCGCTCGCAGGAGCTCGATCTCAAGCCCCTCGACGTGAACGAGCGCCTGTCCGCGCTGCTTCAGCTCGCGCGGCGCGTGCTGCCGGCGACCATCCGCATGGATTTGATCGAGGGCGTGCACCTTCCGCTCGTCGAAGGCGACGCGTCGCAGCTCGATCAGGTCTTCATGAACCTCCTGATCAACGCGCGCGACGCGATGCCGGAGGGCGGGCAGCTAACGATCGAGACCGAGCAGGTGGTGGTCAACGGCAGCTACGTCGAGACCCACCCGTGGGCGAAGATCGGACGCTACGTGCTCGTGACGGTGACCGACACGGGCGTCGGTATGACCCGCGAGGTGCTCGAGCGCGTGTTCGAGCCGTTCTTCACGACCAAGGGGCCCCGTTCCGGGACCGGGCTCGGCCTGGCCGTGGTGTACGGCATCGTCCGCCAGCACGCCGGCATGGTGCAGTGCTACAGCGAACCCGGCGTCGGGACGACGTTCAAGGTTTATCTGCCCGCGCTCGCGAGGGCGGCTGCCGAGGTGGGGTCGAAGCTCGAGGACGCGGTGCGTCGCGGCCACGAGCGCGTTCTCGTGGCCGAGGACGACGAGCTCGTGCGCGGTGTGGCGCTCAGGATCTTGGGCAGCGCCGGCTACGAAGCGACGGGGGTCGAAAACGGCGACGCGGCGTGTCGCGCGGCCGCTGCCGGGCCCTTCGATCTCGTGATCCTCGATCTGGTGATGCCCGGGATGCCGACCCGCGAAGTGATCGAGCGTTTGCGCGTGTTGCGGCCGGGGGTCCCGCTGCTGCTCTCGAGCGGGTATCCGGCGGGCGAGACCATCACTTCGCTGGTCCGGGACGAAGAGGTGGAGTTTTTGCGCAAGCCCTACAATCCCGATCAGATGCTGCGCGCCGTGCGGGCGGCGCTCGACAAGCGGCCGCGCTGAAAACTTACCTATTCCCAACGGATGGCGTGGGCGTAGCGTGTACGGGATGAGCGACGATGCACCGCCCCCTTCAGCAGCGAAGCCGCCTCCGTCGACGTCCTCGAAGAAGAACATCGTATCGGCGGAAGATCCCTGCCAGCCCCGGTGGCAGAGCGGCGCGACGGAGAGCTCGCTGTCGGCGCTTTACGAGTACGTGGTCAGGGCTTCCATGCGCTCCGAGGAGTGGTATTGGAAAAACAAGACGTGGAAAGCGCGCGGCTCCCACTTCGTGCGGTGGACGGCCGTCGTTTTGACGGGGCTCGCGGCGATCTTGCCGGTGTCGATCCAGGCCGGGCTCTTTCCCGGTCTCGGAACGTGGCTCGGCGCGCACGGAATCATCAAGCAGCTCGACTCGGGCCTACTCTCGTCATTTCTCATCGCCATCTCGGCTGGCCTGGTCGCATTCGATCGCGCGTCGGGTCTCTCGAGCGGCTGGGCGCGCTACGTTCTCACTGGCGCCGCCATCCGCAGTGCGTGTGAAGAGTTTCGGATGGACTGGATGGCGCTGCGCTCGCAGCTGGAGGATCCCGCCAAGCCCGAGCAGATCGCCGCGCTGATCCAGCGCGCCAAGACCTTCCGGATGGCGGTCGAGGGGCTGGTGATGAAAGAGACGCAGGAGTGGGCCACGGAGTTTCAGAACAACCTGGCCGAGATGGAGAAGGATC